>JBBQST010000060.1:0-13445 GCA_038213625.1 Thermoflexales bacterium | reverse complement strand
CGCGCGAAGCTTAATCATTTTTCAGATGTGCAGACCCTGTGCTAACGGTGGCGTTGGGGCGATGCTTTTGCCGCTTTGTTAAACACTTACTCTGGTTTTGGCGCCAATTGCTTCGCCCCTACCGTTACTCTGGTAGCCCTTCGGCTCTACTCAAAGAACAAGGCTCATCTACGGCAACCACCGAGTCACAATCGTGTCATACGTGCCGTCGCTGCGCATGTCGTCCAGGGCGGCATTGACGGCATCGTGAAAGGTGGAGTCGTTCATGGGCAGGGCGATGCCGATGGGAACGTTGCCGAACTGAGCTAATGCACGGTCTGGCACGGTTGCGGCGCTAAAGTCCCAGGCTTGTTCGTTGGGGCCGGTGCGCTGAATGCCGCCGATCACCATCTCGATACTGCCCGTTGCCAATGCCTGCTGAATCTGGTCCGCCTGAATGGGCACAAACGTGGTGGCATTGCCGGGCAAAATGCGCTGGGCAATATCGCGGCTTAGATCAACCTCCAGGCCGGCCGGCTCTGCATTTTCATCCAGCCCCGACAGGATATTGGCCGCATCGTTGCGTGCCACAAACCCAATGCGCATGCCGTTGTTGGCTTTGATTCGCTCCATCGTGTTGACGGGGGCGATGGAGTCGGCCAATTGAGCCAGAACAGGGGGCACAGCGCCGGGTGAAATGCGAACCAAATCGGGCGCCACGCCGAACCATTTCTGATAGGCCCTGGCGTAGAAGCCGTCCTCGACCATGGCGCTGAGGGTGAGGTTGACCAGATCCGCCCACTGCGAATCATTCTGCGGCAGCATGATGGCGACCGGCTCCTGACTGAACACCGTCAGCGTGGTGTAAGCCGGGTCGCGTTGGGTGAGGGTGCGAAAGCGGCGCCAACGACCCACCACGCCCTCGGTCTGCCCATCGGTGAGGGCTTTCAGCGCGTTGGGATAGGACACTTCGGAGCGAAAAGTCACCGTGATATTGGCCGCAACCTGGCCCGCGCCCAACGCCGGCAATGATTGCGCATCAATGTAGATCACGTCTTTACCCGCCATGCTGGCAAAGTCGGCATAGGTGCCGGTGCGAATCAGCAACGCTTCGCCGTCGGTGAAATAGGGGATGCTGAAATCGGCCATCTGATCGGCCGCGCGGGTGGTGGCCAATCCACCCAGCGCCAGATCCAGCTCGCGGTTTTTCATGCGGCGGGCGGCCGAGGTGGAGGTGACCTGGATGAAATCGACATTGCGCTCGCTACCCAGCCAGCGCCGGGCCAGCTCGCGGGCCATATCCACATCCAGCCCTTCGATCTCGCCGGCCTGATTGACACTGGCCAATGGCGGTGCATCGAAGCGAATGCCGACGCGGAGCCGGCTGCGTAATTTGACCAGCGCTGCGGTGGAAATGCCGGCCGGCACCGGGGTTGGTGTGGGTTCATTGAGCGACACATACGGCGTGGCCACAATGCTCTGGGCCAGCCCTCGCAGGCCGACTTGATCGAGGATGGCGCTACAGGCGGTGGTCAGCGTGGTCACCACCAGCAAGGTCGCGACTAGAAGGCGGTGGGTTCGACGGCGTGGGAGTGGTGTCTGCGGTTGCACGGACATGAACGACGACTCTAACACAGCGCCCATAGGGGCAAAGCGGCAGGATCGTTGATTGCCTCAACCTTCAATAGGCTTTTTTAACAAGCTTCTTCAATAGGCTGGCTGTTTGCCCTACAGTGAAAAATGCTTTGATGAACGAACGCTGAGGCAGTTGCTTTGGCCGAGGCGTTTATTAGCGGGAAGACTACAATCCTATTGCACTTGAATTTCAGTTAGACATCAAGATCTCATCAAGGAGGAATTCGATTTATGGAACTAACGGTGCAAGGTCACGGATTCACCGTGCCGGAGAAGTTGGAGACGCACATTCGCAACAAGGCGGGGCGGCTCGAGCGGTATCTGCCGGGAATAGAAGACGTGCGGGTGGAATTGACCCAACCCGGCAACAAGCGCGATTTGCCCAAGACCGTTCAGCTAACCGTGCGCCGCAAGCGCACGCTGTTGCGGGTGGAAGAAAGCAACGGCGATCCCTTTACCGCCTTCGATAGCGCATTGGACAAGATGTATACGCGGATTGCGCGCTACAAGGGCCGGCGCAATGATTCGCGTCAGGATGGCGTGCCCGAAGACAACGAGCTCCAAAATGCCGAGGCGTTGCCCGCGCGCATTCAAGACTTGTTGCCGATCGAGACCGATGGCGAGGACGTTGAGGCCAAGGTCGTGCGCTCAAAAAGCTTCACCATTGTGCCGATGAGTCTGGATGAGGCCGTGGAGCAGATGGAATTACTCGGCCATGACTTCTTCGTGTTCATGCACGACGCCGATACCAAAACCAAAGTGGTCTACCGACGGAAAGACGGGGACTACGGGTTGTTGCAGCCGGAGAAATAGCAGGGAGATGAGAGCGAAGAGCTGAGAGCCGAGAGCTAAGAAGTAGGAGCGGTGAGGCAGGCGTAACTCAAGAGTCCTGTTGATCTCTGTTCTCAGCTCATCGCTCTTGGCTCACTGCTCTCGGCTCTTCGCTCCACCGCATTCGCGTGCGCGGCCAGGCCTTCGGCTTTGGCCAGGCGGGCGGCAATGGGGCCGATCTCGGCCGCTGTGTTCTCATCCAGCGCGATGACGTTCATGACGCGGACAAAATCCAGCACATTGCACGGCGGTGTGAAGCGGGCGGTGCCGCCGGTGGGCATGACGTGGCTGGGGCCGGCGCAGTAATCGCCCAACACCTCGTAGCTGTTTTCACCCACAAACACGCCGCCGGCATTACGAATTTTGTCCACCCACGCCCACGGCTCTTTGACCGACAGGCATAGATGCTCCGGTGCATACTCGTCGGCAAATGTCACGGCTTCGAGCACATCCTCGGTAATGACCGCGCCACTGCGATGCAGGAAGGATTCGCGGATGGCGTCGGCATTGGACTGGGGCAGTGCCCTAATTTGGGCCATGAGTTGGGCATTCACCGCCTCGGCCAGCTTGCGCGATGGCGTCATCAGCAACGCGGTGCCACCCACGTGCTCGGCCTGAGCCAGCATGTCGGCGGCCACCCAGGCGGGGTTGGCGGTGTCATCGCCGACGATGACGGTCTCGGTGGGGCCAGGGAGCGAATCGATACCGACTGTGCCAAACACTTGCTTTTTGGCCAGCACCACAAATAGATTGCCAGGGCCGCACACCTTGTCCACTTTTGGCAGCGACTCGGTGCCATAGGCCATGGCCCCGATGGCCTGAGCCCCACCGACACTGAATACCAGATCCACATTGGCAATATCGGCCGCGACCAGAATGAGCGGATGCGGCAGCGGACGTTGTTGTGTCGATGCTGTGAAAGACGATGGGCGCTGCGGCGGTGTGCACACCACAATCTCTTCGACGCCGGCCATGCGCGCGGGAATCGCTGTCATCAGCAGGGTCGAGGCCAGCGGCGCGGTGCCGCCGGGAATATAGATGCCGACGCGCTGCAGGGGCCGGATGAGCTGACCCAGCACGCCGCCCAGCTCGGTGTTCATCCAGCTTTGGGCCGGCTGTCGCGCATGGAATTTGCTGATGCGCTCGGCAGCCCGTTCGAGTGCGGCCACGGTGTCGGCGTCGACTCGATCGTAGGCCGTGGCGATGTCCTCGTCGCTGACGGCGATTTGTTCGGGGGTGAGCGTGACGCCATCGAGCTTGGCGGTCCAATCGATGAGGGCGGCGTCGCCGCGTGTGCGCACGTCTTTGAGAATGCGGCGCACCGACTCCTCGGGCGTGAGATCCTCGCCGAATACGGCCAGGGTGCGCTGGCGCATTTGTTCGGTCACGGGGATTTCGTCCATGGGCGCGCGCACGAGCAGACTGTTGAGCGCCTCAACCAGAGCTAGAATTTTTAGCATGAGGTTTGGGCAATTCGGGGTTCTAAGGGGTGTCTGAAGGCGCAGCCGCGTTCTCGGCCTGCTCGCGGTCCCAATCTTCCTTGGTGGTGAAGTCGCCGCCTTGAATGGCGCGGTTGACCTCGCGATGGTTGGGATCGAACCACAGTTCAATTTCGACCTGGCCGTAGCACTTGTTGTCCACCACGACTTTGCGCACATAGAAATTGTCATCATCGTCGCGGCTAAGGTCGTTGCGCATATCGATGCGCAGGCGGGTGACCGCGCCGCATTTTTTGCCCTTGACATAGTACATGCGGGCGTGCGCGCCGCTATCGTCCGACGAGGAGGTGGCTTTGCCGCCAAAAAGACGTTTCAGAAAGTCCATAGCTTTATTGGTTGCTGGTAGTTGGTTGCTGGTTGCTGGTAACTAGTCACCAGCAACCAGCGGCTTTTTACGTTTGCTTGCCGCGTTGTGCGCCAATGAGAAAGACCAGCAACACCAGCACGGCACTGACGGCCGACACAATGGGTAACCCGATCCAGCCCAGCGTGGTTTCCAAGGGCAGTGTGGCCGGCGTGCCGAGGGCATATAACACATAGGCCGCCCAACCCGCCATCCAACTGATGAGGACGGCTCGCCAGCGCGTGGTTGTGCTCCATGCCGTCACCGTGCTCGAAATCAGCCCGATCAACCCCACCACAAACAGCGCCACAAGTGTAATGGCAAATGCCGACCAATTGGTGCGCGGCTCGATGGTGGCTTGCGGCGGTGACGTCGGCAACGCGGTGGGCAGCGGGCGCGGCGTCAGGGTGGGCAATTGGGTCGGTTCGGGTGTATTGGTGGGCGCGGCGGTGGGCTTGATCGTCTCGATGGAAACGGTATCGTTGTCGCTGATGTTGACGCGAATGACATAGGACAGCAGTGCCGGCTCGGCAATGGCCCGAATCTCGATGGTGCCTTTGCGCTCGATGACGATGGTGGTCTCGGCAATGCCATTCACCGTGGGCACGGCGGCCTGAGGCTGTTCGACGCGCTCCACCGGATAGCTGAGCACAAATTGCACCGGCGTGTTGTCGGGCACGATCTGGCCGTTGCGGTCGTAGATGGGACCGGCGCGCAGGGTGAGCTTGTCGCCAATGCGGCGATCCAGCGGCACAGCCGTGGCCTGGGTGTCGGTGAGGGGATCGCCCGCCGACATCGGGATCAACTGGGTCGGTTCCGGCTCGGTCTGCTTGACGAGGGAATAGCCCAATGCGTTGACGCTGACGGGTGGATCGCCGTTGTAGGCGAGGTTGCCAAACAGGGCCTGGATGGCCGCGCGCAAGTAGGTTTGCGAGCGGCTGTAGATGCCGACATAGGCTGTGGCTTTGCTGATCTCGGTGGCGTCGAGGTAATACGGCGCGTTGAAGGCCAGAATGATGACGCGTTTGTCGCGCAAGGTATCGGCCCGTTGCGAGAGAAAGTTGCGCAGGATGGCCGTTGAGCTGATGTTGGGGTTGAGATCGAGCATGCCGATGACCACCCACTGGGCCTGATCGATGGCCTGTTCGACCTGGGCCGGATCGCGCGGCACCGGCGGCGTAATGACCTGGAGATTAGCCAGCCCGGTTGAGTTGGTCGGCACTTCCAACGTGGTGGTGACATTGACCGAGAGCGAGGGCGTGGCCGGTAATGCAGTGGGAAGCGCCGTGGCTTCGGGCGTGCTGGTGAGATCGACGGCCGCTGGCGTGACATCGGTCGTGGTTGTCGGTGTAAATGCCTGTGAAGCCACTTGAGCCAGATCATCGAACGTGAACGAGGTGACGCGGTTGGGATCGACCTGGCCGGTGGTGTTGGGTCCGTAGAGCTCCAACGCGATGTCTTGCAGCGCGGTGGGTGGGATGGCCGGGTAGGGCGCGCAGGCATCGCATTCTTTGATCTGTTGATCGTCGGTGATGAAGACGATGCTGTCGTCCTTGGCTGGAGGCAGCGGCAGCACGGCGGGCAGGTCGCGCACCGTCGGTGCCAGCAGGGTGATGCCATCTTTGGCAATGGCCGAAATTTCTTCAATATTGGGCTGAATCTGCTCGGCGGCATCGACATCCACCTGGACATTCGGCAACTCAAAATTGCCCTCATACATGCGCAGCTTAAGCGCGAGAATGCGCACCAGTGCCTCATCTACTCGGGCCGTAAACGCCTTGTCTTCCTGATATTGGGTTCGAAAGAAGGCCAGGGTGGTTTTGATGTTGGATAGCTGGGTGGCCCAATCATCAGCGGTGCTGAAGTTGCCGAGGACGAGAACGTCGTTGCCGGCCACAAAGGCTTCCTGGGCAATTCGCCGCGCATTAAAGTCTTTGTCGAGCGGGTCATAGAACCGGCGCACACTGCGAATGCCGAGCGCGTCGCTGAAAGTGACGCCGCCGCTGGTGCGCCAGCCGGATAGCTCGGGCAACGACATGAGCGCCTGATACGCCTGTGGGTCGAGGCTGACCGGCCGCGTGCTGGCGCGAATGTTGCCCTGAAAGCCGCGATAGCGAATGTGCGACACGAGCAAGCCTTCGACTGTGCTGGGCGCATAGGCGCTGCGTTGAGTGACGGCAAAAAAGGGTGCCAGCTCGATCTGCTTCAACTGCTCGAGCGACTTTTGCACCGTGGGAATTTCATCCTGAATGTTGCGGTCGCTGGAGCCCAGGCCGGGAAAGTTTTTGGCAATGACGGCCACGCGATTCAAACTGCCTTGATGCACGCCGTTGACATAGGCCGCGCCAAATTTGCCAACCCAGAAGGGATCGCCGCCAAACACGCGCGTGCCGGCATCGCTGGGTGCGCCGGGGCGGGGGGTGTCCAGCACATCGAGGTTGGGACCAAGCAACACATTCACGCCGATCTGGGCCAGCTCGCTGCCGACGATGCGGCCGACACTCTCGGCGTGCTCGGGCTTCCAGGTGGCCCCCAGCGCCAACTGGGTTGGGATCTGGGTCAGGCCCTGGCTGGATTCGGAGTGCAGCGCGCCGACGGAATCATCTGAGGTGGCGATGAACAGGGGGACGAAAGGGGTAAGCGTGTCGGGGGTGTCTAAGGTGTCGGTAAGGGGCGCGGTGGTGGTGAGGGTGCCGAGGGCTTGCAGGCCGTTGGTCAGCTCGGCCACCTGGCGGGCCAGATTTTTGGCGTTGGTGTAGTTCTGGTTGGCGGCATTGATCTGCACGCCGCCGACAAACTCGTTGGCGATGAGATCGACAATGTCGGAGTCGGGCGCGACGTTGCTGCCGGGAAAGCTGACGACAAACAACTGGCCCACCCGCTGAGAGATCGACATCTGGCCGGCAATCTGGCGGGCCTGCTCAATGTAGCCATCACTCGGCGGCACTGGCGTTTGCGCCTGCGCCCGGGATGGATGATGCACCAGGCCGGCCATGAGCAGCACAATCTGCATGACAGCCAGCACCAGCCCATAGGCCGGCGTGTTTGACTTCCTGGCGATTGCGCTTGTGTTGGATGACCGATTTTGCCGCATGAGATGCTGGACAGAATAGCAGATGGGGGGAGGGCTAGTGGCTGGCTGCTAGCAACCAGCTGCTAGCAGCCAGTTACCAGCCGCTAGTAGCGCGGCACGCTGGGATCGACCCGCATCGACCAGGCCTCAATGCCGCCGTCCAGGTTGCTGAGATTCTTGAAACCCAGACTTTGCAATACCTGACAGGCCATTGCGCTGCGGCTGCCGTGATGGCACATGACGACATACGGCGCGTTCTTGTCGAGGGTTTGCGCCCACTCGTAGATCTGGCCGAGCGGCAACAGTTGCGCCGTTTCAAGATGGGCGATTTGATATTCCCACGGATCGCGCACATCGATGAGGGCGGGAGCCGGTTGATCAGGGAGATTTACTTGAGCGTGCTGTAAATCCGCATACTGCTGCGGCATCATGTTCTGGAATGGCATGCTGCCATTTTATCGGGTGTTGGAGAGGGCTTTGGAGAATGATGAATTTGACGAATTGTATTGGGGGTCTCCGAAGCTGAACCCCATCTGAATCTAGCCCGGTCTATTTTCATACCCGCGCACTCGTATGCCTGTGTCCCCTAGAATAGGCGCATGAGTGAATCTTCTATGGCAATGTCACCGGCCCCGGCCAAGAGCGCGGCCGGCGTGAATTGGGATCTGGCGACCTCGCTGTTTAAGGCGGTGGATGATCCTGCGTTGGATGCCGCGCTCGAACAGGCCGGCTCGGATGTGGCCGAGTTCGAGAAGCAATATCGCGGCACCATCAAAAAAGGGCCACCGGCGGTGTATTTGCTGGAGGCGCTGAAAGAGGCCGAGGCGCTGCAAACCTCGTTGATCAAGATCAGCGCATTTGCTTCGCTGACGTATGCCGCAGACACCAGCAAGAACGACCACCGCGCGTTGCTTCAAAAGGTGGAAGAGGCGCTGACGGCGTTGCGTAACCAGTTGCTGTTTTTTGATCTGGAGTGGCTGGAGGTGCCGGATGCCAAGGCCGACAAACTCATCGGCAGCAAGAAGCTGGCCCGGTATTCGCACTATCTGGCCAACGAACGCAAGAGCAAGCCGCACACGCTGAGCGAGGCCGAAGAGAAGATCATGAACGACAAGGCCATGACCGGCATCAGCGCCTGGCAAAAGTTGTTCACCGAGCAGACGGCTTCGGCCAAATACAAGGTCGAGGTGGATGGCGAGATGCGCGAGCTGAACCAGGGCGAAGTGCTGGTGCTGCTGCGGCATCCGGATCGAGAACTGCGCCAGCGAGCCTGGGATAGCTTCTACACCACCCTGGAAGGCAAAAGCTCGGTGTTGTCGTTCATCTACGACACGCGCTTTCAGGATCACTTGGTCAGCAACCGGCTGCGCCACTACGCCGACCCGGCCGAGCCGCGCCATCTGGCCAACGAGATTGATTCCAAGACCGTGGACACGATGATGCACGTGATCGAGGACAACTATGGGCTGGCCCATCGCTACTTCAAGATCAAAGCCAGGTTGTTGAAGATGGACAAGCTGGAGCTGTATGACCAGTATGCGCCCTTATACGACGAGAAGCAGTCGCTGACCTATCAGGAAACCAGGCAGATCATCCTCGATTCCATGCAGCGGTTTTCGCCGGAGTTTGCCGACATCGTCCGGCGCTTCTACGACGAGAACTGGATCGACGCCGAGCCGCGGCCGGGCAAGCGCGGCGGCGCGTTTTGTAGTGGGGTTGCGCCAGACTTCAACCCGTTCATCCTGTGCAGCTACAACGATGACATGCGCGATGCGATGACCGTGGCGCACGAGCTCGGCCACGGGATTCATTTCTATCTCAGCCGCAAGCAGAATCTATTTAACTTTTACATGAGCTTGCCGGTGGCCGAGACGGCCAGCGTGTTTGCCGAGATGCTGGTGTTCGACGATCTGCTGACACGGATGGACACGCCGGCCAAACGTCTGGGCCTATTGTGCGGCAAGATCGAGGACAGCTTTGCCACTGTGTTTCGCCAGAACGTGCTGACCCGCTTTGAGTCATTGGCCTATAGCGCGCGACTGCGCGGCCGGCTGACCGGCGAGCAGATTGGTGAGATGTGGCTGGCGGCGAATGCGCCCTATTACGGCGACGCCGTGACCATGACCAAAGGCTACGAGTGGGGCTGGAGTTACATCCCGCACTTTATTAACACGCCGTTCTATTGCTATGCCTATTCGTTCGGCCAACTGCTGGTGCTGGCGCTGTATGGCAAGTATCGCCGCGAGGGCGAGTCGTTTGTGCCCAAATACAAAGCCCTGCTCGAATCTGGCGGCAGCCTGTCGCCGCGCGATCAGATGCAATTGGTGGGCGTGGACATTGCGGACCCATCGTTCTGGCAAGTCGGCTTCGACGAGCTGGAGCGGCTGGTGAGCGAGGCGGAGAAGTTGGCGAGTGAAGAGCTATGAGCGAAGAGCGGTGAGCGAAAAGACTCAAGACTCTTGACTCAAGAGTCTTGAGTCTTTTCGCTTCTAGTTCTCAGTTCTCAGCTCTCCGCTCTCCGCTCTCCGCTTCCCCGGGTACATTTATTTCGCATTTAACTTGACAATAATTTCAGCCGTCCGCGATAATCCGTGTTAGCCTGAACCTTCCGCGTCCTGCCCCACATGCGCGGCTGGTTATGTTTCGTCGTATTAACCTTTCACTTTCAATTTCCAATTCCAATTTAGTTTGAGTTCGGAGGAGAACTACATGCGAAAGAACAAGCTTTATTCCGTCTTGGGTTTCGCGGCGGCTGGCAGTATGGTGCTGGCCGCATGCCAATCCGGCGGCGCTGCACGACCTGTTGTGCAAACCGTCGTGGTCGAAGTGACCAAAGAAGTGCAGACGACTGTTGAGACCACGGTCGAGAAGACGGTCGAAGTGACTTCGGTTCCCAAGGCCGAGTGGACCACCCCCCATCCTATCCTGAGCGAGCTGAAGGTGCGCCAGGCGATTGCGACCTGTGCCGACCGCCAAGAGCTGATTGCGGTGTCGTATCCGTTCCTGAGCGAGGAAGACCAGGGCAAGCTGCTCATGGATACGTGGATTCCCAAGTCATCGCCGTTCTATGCCAAGCCCAGCATTGAGTACACCCACGACATTACCAAGGCTGGCCAGATGTTGGACGAAGCCGGCTGGACGCTGCCCGAAGGTGAGAATATCCGCCAAAACGCGGCCGGCGATCCCCTGATTCTGCGCTTCACCACGACCAATGCGTCGTTCCGCCAGACATGGGGTGCCGTGTTTACGGCGCAGATGGCCAAGTGCGGCATCGGCCTGCAACCGTCCTATATTGCCGGCAGCATCTGGTTTGGTGCCAACTCGGGCATTGCCCGCCGCGACTATGAGCTGGGCGCCTTCGCCTGGGTCGGCGAGCCTGATCCGGGTGGCCAGACGCTGTATTCGTGCGAGAACATTCCCACCCCGGCCAACAACTGGAAGGGCCAGAATGCGATGGGCTGGTGCAACAAAGCCGCCAGTGATGCAATCAACAAGGCCAACAACACCTTGAACGTTGAAGAACGCAAGGCCGAGTATGCCATCGTGCAAGATGAGTTTGCCAAGGATGTGCCCAGTCTGCCCATGTTCCAGCGGTCTGAGGCCGGTGCGTACAGCAATGTGCTCAAGAACGTCAAGTTCAACCCGACTGAGTATTACTCGGCCAATGCTGATCAGTGGGAGGGCAAGGACACGGTGGTGCTGGCCTTTACTCAGGAGCCGGCATCCATGTTCTCGTTGGTCGAGAGCGCGGCTGTGCAACGCACGGTTGGCCAGTTGGCCTTCGGCGTCAGCCAAACCGCCTACGACTACGCCTATCAGCCGGTGGGTTACGCCGACGACAAATTCCCCACCATTGAGGATGGCGGCTCTACCAACACCGATGTGGCGCTGAAGGATGGCGATAAATTCGTTGGCGCGGATGGCACGGTTTATCTTCTCAAAGGCGACACCGTCACCGATCTGGAAGGCACAGCCGTGACCGATGTGAAAGTGAAGAATGCGGCTGGCGAAGAGCAGGATGCCAAGGTTGGCGCAATGGCCCCCCAAATTGTCAGCACCTTCAAGTTCAAGGACTAAAAAGGGTAGGATGGTCAGCCGGTGGTGAAAGCTGATCGTGAGCTGTCGTACAAAGTAAATTGCGACAAGACGTCGGGCGCGGTGAGCTATGACACCTGTGACCGCATCGGCTCGGTCGAGTTTACCGATGACAACACGGTTGTGGTGAGCTACGCGCCGGGTTATCAGAACGCGTTTTATTACCTCAGTCCCATCGGTGCCTATCCGTCGCACCAGGTTATCCAGAGCGAGGGTGCCTACAAAGGCAAAACCCTGGCCGAGGTGGAGCCAAAGGACTTTGCAACGCTGCCCGAGATTGCCGAGCTGCCCATCGGCACTGGCCCCTACATCCTGAAGAGCTGGGAGAAGGGCCAGCGCATGACGCTGGAGGCCAATCCTAACTACAGCAAGGGCGAGCCCAAGGTGAAGACGGTCATTGTTCAATTCTTCGGTGATACCAATGGCGCAGTGGCGGCGTTGTTGAACGGCGAAGTGGACATTGTCGGTACCGAGACACTGGGTGCCGGCGCAGAAGTCAAGGCCGTGCTCGATGCCGTGGCAGAGAATAAGCCCATCGAAGTGTTCAGCCAGGCCACGCCAACCTGGGAACACGTGGATTTCAACCTGAATGTGAAGTAATACCAGGCGTGTTTACACGCCTGGTATGTTTTCGTTTGCGTTTCAAGGGGCGGGTCCCGCGCAGCAGGCTGATGGGTTGGCCTGCTGCCGAACCCGCCCCTTAATCATCGGCTCCCTATGGTCAACTTTCTAATTCGGCGTCTGCTCCAGATCATCATCATCACCTTTATGGTGTGCATTGTTTCGTATAGTCTGTTTTACATTGCCCCGGGCGGGCCTTTGCAAGAGTTGCGCGAGATCAGTCAGGGCGGCCGCAATGCGCTTGATCCACAGGCATTCGATCGCATCATGCAGCGCTTCGAGCTGGATATCAACACCGTGCCGCGCTTCATGCGCTGGTTGATCGGGCATCCACGCGGCACGATCCAGATTTTGGGTCAAGAGTTCGACCCGCAGGTGGGGTGCCTGCGCGAGACCGAGCCCGGCCAAGTGGTTCGGCTGGTCTATCCCGATGGCCGGGTTGAAGAGAGCAACTGCCTGAAACCGGTCTACGCGAAAGATCTGGAGAGCCGGCGGGTCAGCAATGGTGTAGTGCGTTTCGATTTTGGCCTCTCCCAAAAAATCTTGCGCGACCGGCCGGTCACCGAGCTGATTACCTCACGGCTGGGGCCGACGCTGTTGTTGATTGGTCTGGCCAATGTGCTGGCACTGGCGATCGCCATTCCCATCGGCATTATTTCCGCCGTCAAACAATATTCCCGTTTTGACTACTTTGTCACAACGATCACGTTTTTCGGCTCGGCCATGCCCACCCTCTTCCTGGGTCTGATCGGCATCCTGTTTTTAAGCATCGGCCTGAAAGATGCGGGTTTGCCCTATTTACCGGCTCAGCTGGCTTCATCCAACACCAATGCCGTGATTCCATTTTTGGGCAATAGTTTTGAAATACAGGCTGGTTCTTTATTAGATCGGCTATGGCATTTGGTCTTGCCGGTCGGCGTTTTGACCTTTGTGAGCTTGACAGGGTGGAGCCGGTTTATTCGCTCCAGTATGCTGGAAGTGTTGAAGCAGGACTATGTTCGCACGGCCCGCGCCAAGGGGTTGAACGAGCGGATGGTGGTCATGAAACACGCCCTGCGCAACAGCCTGATTCCGTTTGTCACGTTGGTGGTCGGCATCATTCCCGCGCTGTTCGGCGGCGCCATTGTGACTGAATCGATCTTTAGCTGGCCTGGAATTGGGCGTCTTTACGTGGATGCGCTGGGGCGCAGTGATTATTCCGTCTCCATGGCCATTTTGCTGATCGGCACCGTGTTGATTCTGGTTAGCTTTTTGATATCTGATGTGCTCTATACCATCGTGGATCCGCGGATTCGCTTATCCTAATTGCACAAATCACGAAAATTTAGCGTATTTCAAATGAGGTCACTATGACAACAGCCGCAATTGG
>JBBQST010000059.1:0-13463 GCA_038213625.1 Thermoflexales bacterium | reverse complement strand
TGGCGGGGGCCGGAGGGAACCGGGCCGCGGCTCACGGTGATGGCATCGGCTTGGCGAGGGCCAGAGGGAACGGGGCCGCGGCTCACGGTGATGGCATCGGCTTGGCGAGGGCCAGAGGGAACGGGGCCGCGGCTCACAGTGATGGCATCGGCTTGGCGAGGGCCGGAGGGGACTGGGCCGCGGCTGTTAGAGAAACCACTGACGGTATTGCGAACGCTGGTTGAAAAAAGGTTGTTGTTCATGTTTTTCTGCTCTAAGGGTTAAAAAATTGGATTTCGAATGAAGACGACTTAGGTTTAACTAAGAACGCCTATTAGAAGCTTACTTAATCACAATTGATTGGCTAGGGTAAATGTGATAATCTGCATATACATCTTTCTAAGAATTAGTGATGAGTAGATTTAATCTTATTGACCTTCAGCAAAATATTGCAAATCTAAGGCTTCAGTCTGAGCCAGGTTCGGCGCTGATTGATGCGTTGGTACAGCTGTCAAAAGCTTTACTTGAGGTCGATCTGGCGCAAAGCACGCAACTGGCCGAAGAGGCTTTGTCGCTGTCAAAACAAATCGGTGATCTGCACGGCGAAGCCAAAGCGCTGGTGCGTTTGAGCTGGCTGCACTTTACGCAAGGTCAGCCGGATACTGCACTGACAGAAGCGATGCGTGCGGATTGGCTGGCACATCGGGTGGGGGACGGTGCGTTGCAAACCAGTGCGCTCTATGTGAGTGCGCGATTGCATCAGCAAGCAGGCAACTTTTCAGATGCCCAGTCTCACTGGAATCGCTATCTTCATATTGCACAATCTCAGAAGGATGTATCACTGGAGGCCGATGCGCGGAATGCACTTGGTATGCTGTATGGCGAGATGGGGAATCACGCCCTTTCGTTGTCTTCCTATGAAGTGACCTTTAAGCTTTATACAGAGACGCAGGATATTCTGGCAGTGCCGGCATTGAACAATATTGGTTATGCCTTGTGTAAGCTGGGTCAATTTCGGCGCGCGGTTGGCTATGTGCGCCGTGCGATTGAGCAGTGTCCTGAGACGCATAAGGAATGGAGAATTTCATTTCTCGACACGCTCGGCGACATCTTTTTAGGGCTGGGCCAGCCGGATCAGGCGCTTGAACATTTTAATGAGGCATTGGCACTGGGCGATGGGGCGACAGATCAATACCAACTGGCTCAACTATGGGTCAACTGTTGCCGGGCTGAATTGGTGAAGAGTAAGACGGGTGATGCGGCTAAAGCGTATGCAGCAGCCATTCAGGCGGCTGAGAAAGCGTTTGGCATTGCGCAACTGGCCGGTGCACGTGCGTTGCAGGCGGATGCGCTTGAGCAGATTTATCTTGTTTACAAGGCGATGCAGGCGTTTGGTCTGGCCGTGCAATATCACGAGCAGTGGGCTGAGCTGCGTCAGTCGCTCATGCAGACTTCGCGGGCCAATCGCTATAAACTTACTGAGGCCGCACATGCTGCCCGGCTTAGCACCCAACAGGTTGAGTTGGATCAGTTTTACTCTGACGAGTTGAAGCGCCGAATTGACGTGCGAACTCATGACTTAAATCACGAGCGAGCTCGTATATTGACCTCCATGATGCAAGCTGAGTGGCAGCGGCCGGCGCGATAGTGCTTCAGTGCTTCGGTGCTTCCCAATTTTGCCCATGTCATAGCGGCGCATTGGTATTGATGCTTGAATAAATTCAAAAAGCGCATCGGCTGTTCAGCCGATGCGCTTTTTTTTTACCTTCTTGAATTGCGCATAGGCAGTAATATTTGGCTTATAGTTGAAGCGATTGATTATCGAAGTGGGGAGGATCGAATTGATTGAGCAGTAAGTTTTGATGTTTGCTTTTGAAAAGGGTTTTCAGAGTCCGACACAAAGCAAAATATTGGCTCAGCCGCGGATGTCGTGTGGAATTTTGTCTTGCCCAACCTGATATTTTTGCAAGTGTAGTGTATCGATGATTCGCATAGGCAATAATTTTAGAATTAAAGAAATTCACACCCGTTGGCGGAGAAGAGAGAATAACCAATCACCTTAACGCTCATCCGACTTTGTTTCACGCCGCTTGGAGAACGCACCCAACACCGCATCAGACTGCCTAACATTAGAGGATTGAATGTAGCGAAGGGTTGTACTTAGATTTTTGTGGCGCAATTGCTCTTTAATAAGATAGACTTCCTGACCGGCCTCAGCCATTGAAGTCGCAATACCACTGCGCAGGCTATGGCCGCTAAAATCATCAACATCAATGCCGGGAATAGCGGCAGAACTGATTGCACGCTTAATCACATTTTTGATCGCTTCTGGTGTAATTCCCTGTCCATAGCCCGCTTCAATGGCAACTCGATCCCCAGTTGGATGAATCGCTAGATCCTGAGCCGGCCATATCCGCGAGAAAACATAGCCCTTGCGAATGCCCGAAGCCTCCAGCCAGGTTAGATAGGCTCGAACAGCACAAATTGAGGCATCATCTTCAGATAATCTAGGCACAGTTACAACTTCCTGAGCATCACCCTGTTGATTTCCTTTTGAATACAGCAGGGTAATCGTCAAAAATTGATGATCCCTAGAAAGTTTGATGTACTCGACTTGTAGAGCAGCCAACTCACTACGTCGCAGCCCGCTGGAGAAACCCAGGCAGAGAATGGTCCGATCCCGCATACCCGACAGGGTCGCAATATTTAATTTCTCAACAATAAGCTTGAGCTGATCGATGGTGAGTGCCGCTTTTCGCTCATGGGCGCCATGCCGCTTAATTTTGGCATCACGAGAAGAAATGGGTGCTTTACGAACAGATGTTCGCTTGAGACCGTTGAGAGTTTGCCGCAAGCCAAAATCCTGAAAGGGATCTAGGCCGTCATAGCTCTGTTGGTGAGCGACTAAACCATGAACAAAACGCATGCCAGCCACGGCTCGCTTCACCGTTTGGATTGACAAAGGAGGTGCCGGACGCTGGCCAAGTTTTTGCCCATTTGGCAAGTTGAAGGCGGTTAGCCGTTGCCAGGCATCAACATCGGACTGGCTGGGTGCCTCGTGGGCAAGAAAAGTGATATAAGCCTCTATCCCTGAAGGGGTTGCCGGAAAAGCAGGTCTATGCTTGAGACGGCAATAAGCTTCGTATCCTCGCCAATCGGCCAGATAAGCTCGCCGCGTATTCTCAGACTTGGCACTTTGCCGTGCCGTGTCAATGCGACTAGCCTCATCATCGGTGAGTAACGTCTCAAAGCCAATAGGCGCTGCGCCCGAGCGTTTAACGCTTCGAACTACGTGTTTAGAAGAAGCCATAGACTAATTTAACCATCCCCTGCACTACTTGTGATAACGCATCTTATCACAAGTGGTGTAGGGGTGGTTAAACGTAAACAATGAAAATTGGGTGGACTCAATTTCAAGGGATTCCCTATTTGCCTTCGGCGCAAGAAAGATCTAAAAGCGCCTGGAAATCCAGGCATCCAGCAAATAGCGCAGTGCTAAGTACAACACACCCTACTGCAAAACAAAATCATCAAAGTTCGTATCCCAGCCATTACCGGCCGTTAAAGTAACCGTGCTACAGCTTCCAGTCCAACCTGTCAGTATCGTCGCCACAACATTGCCGCCAACAGTAACCGACACAGTCGGCTGGCCCACACACTGAAGCGTAACCAGCGCAGATTGAGGCGCACCGTTATACGCCTTCACACTCACCAATTTGCGCGGCGACACCAGCGTCAGAGCCGCACTGGTTCGGCCAGACCCATTAAATGACAGGCTCTTTGTAGTAAACGCGCCCCACGGCGACGATAAATACCAGTTATTACCAGTTCCCCAATTAATGATTCCTGCCGGATATTGACCAATCAGCACCTTGTTCTGTCCAACCGCATCGTCAAATTTCACAACAGTTTGCGCACCCGGCGTCATTGTGCGAGTGGGTGTCCGAATCGGTGTCCGAGTCGGCGTCGATGTTGAGCTGGCAGTGCGAGTCACCGTAGGGGTGCGCGATGGCGTGGATGTGGCTGGCCTTGGTGTAGAAGTTGGGGTCGATGTAGGCGGAATAGATGTCAAAGTTGGCAACGACGTCGGCGTCAGTGTGCTAACCAAAACCGGCGTAAGGGTTGGCGTCGAGGTCGGTGTAGCAGGAACTGATGTTGGAGACTCGCTCACGACCGGAGTTGAAGTAGAAGTTTGTGTGGCCGATGGCGTTGTAGGCATTGTAGGCGCTGTAATTGACGTAGTTGGCGTTGGTATCGAAGTATTTGTCGGTGAAACGAGAGGTGTGACAACGGGTGTAGCCGTTGCTGTTGCGGACGAAATTCCACCTCCATCAAAAGCGAAATTATCAAAGTTGGTATCCCACCCATTCGAACTTGTCAATGTCACCGTCGTACAGGTTCCGGTCCAATTCGTCATTACCCTGGCAACCTGATTCACCACGACGGCTTGAGCCACTGGCATCCCATTGCATGACACACTAATCGTGCTGGAGCCAGGGCTATACGCATCAAACGAGATCAATCGCTGTGCCGGCACAAACGCAAACGCGGCACTTTTAGCGCTGGAACCATTAAATGACACACTCTTGGAGATAAACGATCCCCACGGCGCCGAGAGAAACCACACATTGGCCCCCCATTGAATGCCGGCATATGCATCGGCCAGAACTCGATTCTGACCTACTAGATCGTCAAAAGTCGCCACAATCACGCCTGATGAAAGCGGCGTTGGAGACGGTCCGGCCATGGGAATGGCCGTGGGAATGGCCGTCGCAACCACGGTCACTTCTCCAGTCGCAACCGGCACACCCGTTGCAGTGGCTGTTGGAAGTGGCGTTTGATTTACCAGACAGCCTACCCCACCACAAACCACGCTGATCGCCCCAGAAACATCGTGCCTGATCTTGAGAACCTTAGCGGCTGCATCGTAAAGCCAGCCTTCTTGTGCTGCCAGATCACTCACCTGCGTAAGCGAGACACCACCGGCCAATACCATCGCCGGTGACTCACTTAATTTAAGCGTTTCAAGTGCATTTGGATCACGAGTGACATAGTCAATGGACCCCGGCAGGTAACTCACCTGCGTCACGATTGACGAGCTTCTTAATAATTTATCTTCCCCAGCCGGCGTCCATTCTGGGACCGAGCCTATACCCGCCATGAAATGCTGGATGTAATCGCCATAGCCATCGGTCCACCACAACGAGTCACCATCGCCCATGCCATTACCTGGAAAGTCGATGACCTGACCATTGGCTCCGGCCATGTAGGTGGCCCAGTTAAAGGCGCGATAAGCCGTCTCCTTGGCGGCCAGATCGCCCGTCTTTTCGTACCACAGCGCCTTCACGGCCGCATAACGAGCGGTATGGCTGCCCATTGCCTTGGGCACCTGTTGTTGCTCCTTCATGACGGTGACACCAAATTGGATTTCGCCCAGAACCGACTCGATAGAGGCCATGATCGCGGGCACATGCACCTGCCAGTTTGGATCCACCTCTGGATGAAGCATCAAATAGCGGGCCGTGTCCAGCGCATTAATGCTGGTTGCATTAGTTCCCGCCGGTAAAGTCGCAATATCCTCAAAGAAGCCGTCCCAGCGATTCGTCACAATCGGTCCCGTCGGCCCCAACAGCCAGCTCAACGCACGCTGCCGAGCCATTTGCATTTGAGCGACATTGCCAAAATTCAGGCGGATCAACTCATCAAACAATCTCAGCGGCGCGGTCACATGCGCCGAATACTCCGAGCGCATCGCATTGTCCGCCGCCACCACTCTAAAAGGCCAGGGCGAATTCGTTTGATCGCACGGCGCACTCACATCACACGCTCGAATATTCATCGCCAGAGCATTGCCGGCGTTGGTGGCCGCAATTAAATATTTGACGTCGCCCGAAAACAAATACATTTTCAGAAACGCCAAGCCCAACTCACCCACTTTATCGGGCTCAATCACGCCACGGCCATCCCCACTCCCGGCCGAATTGGTATCGGAGCCGTTATACGTCATCGAACCCGCATTCGCCGAGGCATACGGCACACTCGCCCACACATCCGTAGCACTCGTCAGACCATTCGCGATATGAAAATCCAGAACCGCTTTGGCCAGATCAATGACACGGGAGTCCCCCGAATAGGGGTAATACGCCAGTGCCGACTCGGTAAACCCATAAAACGTGTCGGCCGGGTTATGCGGCCAGCTCGGGAAATACAGCCGATCGCCGTAGACATAGGGGTATAAGTAATAAGCCGGCAAATTCCCATGATTAGGATCTTTGGGAATATCGTTGATTAAGAAGTTCCAGGCCAGTTTCATGACCTGGTCATAAGCACGATTTTGCGGCACCACCCATGACACCAATTTACCCTGCTCGTCATACGTCACCGGATGATTATTGAGCAGAGCCGGCTGTGCGCGCGCACTCTGCGCAATCAACATGGTCAAAAGTGCCGCAACCGTTGCCCACAACATCGACTTCCTGGTCCTGGCATAGCGGCTAGTTGAATTCTGAGTATTTACGCGCTGAAAGTCACTCATATGTCCCATCCATGCAAAGAACAATTGCTGAGCATTGCACAGGGCATGCAACGCTTCAAATGCTTTTAATTGCTACAAAGAGGCTAGCATTCGCCTTCAGACAATGTCTATGCGTAGAAGGACTTAATACACGGGGACAAAAGGCTGATTCAAGAGATGCATTCTTTTTTAGGGACAAACCTGCTTTGGTAAGAGCGCAGCATGCTGCGCCCCATGGGCACGAAATTAAGCACCCAGCAAGGCCTTGTTGCAGACTGCCACTTTCAGCGAATGCACCCCCAACTCAAGAGCAATTCACCATACACGGCATTCACCCTGTAGAATCATCGCCGCAATATTATGAGCTTATCTACTGGCATCGTCGGCCTGCCCAATGTCGGCAAGTCGACTATTTTTAACGCACTGACCTCGGCGGGCGCATTAGCCGCAAACTATCCGTTCGCCACCATCGAGCCCAACACCGGCGTCATTCCCGTGCCCGACCCACGACTAAAAACCATTGAGACCTATATCAAGACCGAGCGCATCATCCCGGCCAGTTTTGAAGTCGTAGACATCGCCGGCCTGGTCAAAGGCGCCTCGCAAGGTGAAGGATTAGGCAACCAGTTTCTCGGCCACATTCGCAGCGTCGATGCCATCCTCCACGTTGTGCGCTGCTTCGACAATGCCGATGTCGTACACGTCGACGGCTCGGTTGATCCCATACGCGATGTCGAGATCATTGAGCTGGAGCTGGTGTTGGCCGACCTGGATAGCGCCGAGCGCCAGTTGGAGAAGAGCAAGCGCGCCGCCGCCCAGCGCGATGCAGATTCGGCCCAGCGTGCCCAGGTGCTGGAGCCCATTGTGGCCCTGCTAAAAGAAGGCAAGCCAGGTCGCAATGCCGTGCGTGAGATGGATGCGGCTCAACAGAAAATGGCCCAATCACTGGGCTTTATTACCACCAAGCCGGTGCTATACGTCGCCAATGTCGATGAAAGCGACCCGCTCGGCCTGAACAATGCCTATGTGGCGCGATTGCAAAGCTGGGTTAGTGAGCAGAGTGCATCACTCGTGGCCATCTCCGGCGCCATCGAAGCTGAAATTGCGACACTGGAAAATGAGGACGAACGCAAAGAATTTCTAGCTGGCGTGGGATTAGAAGAGTCCGGCCTGGCCCGCGTTTCGCGCATGGCCTATCGATTGCTCGGCCTACAGTCGTATTTCACCGCCGGGCCGAAGGAGATTCGCGCCTGGACTATTCCAATTGGGGCCAAAGGGCCTCAGGCGGCCGGTGTCATTCACACCGATTTCGAACGCGGGTTTATTCGGGCCGAAGTCTATAGCATCGAGTCGCTACAAACCTACAAGGTGGAATCGGCCATTCGCGCAGCCGGCAAGCTACGCCAGGAAGGCAAAGACTACGTCGTCCAGGACGGCGACATCATGCACTTTCTGTTTAACGTTTAGTCGCTGGTGGCTGTTAGCAGCTAGCGACTGGCAGCTAACAGCCATCCGCTAGCTGCCATCCCCTGCTTTATTCCGGCTTCGCTTCCTGCGCCGGCTGTGCACGCTTGGCGAGCTCTTCGTTCACCTTCTTCAAGGTATCCAGCACGCCCTGCTGCATTTCGTCGACAATTTTGGGGCCACGCGCGGTTTCCCACGCATCCTTGGCCGCCTGCTTCACATGCTCGACATTCGAGTCGGTGCGAAGTTGATCAACGGTTTCATTGACCTTCTTGGCGAACTGCTCCACACCGGTCGACAATTCACGCTCGATGCTCCGGCGCTCCTCACTCTCCCAGATCGAGCGCAATAGGTTGCCCAGGTTCTCACCCAGTTTGTTCAGCTCCGACACAAATTCGGTCTGAGTGGCTTCTGTTTGTTGCTTGGTTTCTTCTGACACTGACATCATTTGCCTCCCAATTTCGGCGTGCCGCACAACCCGGCGACTCCACCGTCCATTAACCCTAATTTATACGCATAACATTGGAACTGCGTTGCAAACGAACGGCTTTACACAATATCTGCATACATCGATTGTGTTAGGCATAACTGTGTTCGACCTCTGGGGACAGGCTCACGCAAGGCTGGCCAACCAGCCAGCGTAGCCAACACATCTGGACCTCAATCCATCCACTTTCGCCGCTCGACCTTGACCAGCACATCATCGCCCTCAACCCGAACCGGATAAGTCTTCATCGGCATCGTGTAATCGCGTGGATACAGACACTGACCCGTGCGCACATCAAAGCGATAGAAGTGCAACGGACAGTCGATACCGCCCTCGTCCATACTGCCACCCGACAAATCCCCCATCTGGTGCGGACACAGGGCCGTAAATGCGACGACTTCGTTGGCATCGCCAGCAGTCTTGCCATCCACCAGGGCCACAACGATATGGGCGCCATCGATGCTGACATATTTGGGTCGATTCAATTTGAGGCCGCTCAATTTGGCAGCCGGCTGAAACCCGTCGGTTTCGGGTGAGGTTGTCTCATTAGTTGTCTCGCTCATGATCTTGCTTCATCAAATTCAGTGTGTAAACGTCACATACGCTTGGCTTAC
The DNA here is from genome assembly GCA_038213625.1 of Thermoflexales bacterium. Taxonomy (GTDB): domain Bacteria; phylum Chloroflexota; class Anaerolineae; order J036; family Brachytrichaceae; genus JANMVQ01. The sequence continues at coordinate 4,405 of JBBQST010000059.1, read as the reverse complement.
AGCATTGCGCTTGCCAGCGTTAACATTGCGGCCACTTCCTCGGCCGTGGGGCATTGCCGGCCACTGCCTACCTTCTGAACTTTAGCCGCAGCCACGGCATTGGCAAACTGAGCTGCACGAAATACATCGCCGTGTTTCAGCCAGTCCACCACAAACCCGCCCGCGAAGGAATCGCCCGCCGCCGTCGTATCGCGCGCCGTCACGGCCAAACCCGCCACCTCGCGCACACTCGCACCCTCAAACACCACGCAACCCAGTGGCCCACGTTTGATCACCACAGTCTTACTCCCCATCTGCAACAAGGCATGCGCGGCGGCCTCATAGTTGGATTCGCCCGTAAACTGGATCGCCTCCTGTGCAGTGAGCAAGCTGACATGACTGTGTCGCACCACCTCAATCGCGGCATCTCGCACGGGCGCATCATTCACCACCGGCCCCAGGTCATTCATCACGGCCACACCCGCCCCACACGCGATGTGCATGGCCTCCAGCGCCGCCGGTGCCATACGCCCCTCGGCCAACGAGTAGCCGGGCATATAAAGCACACCCGCCTCGCGAATCAGTTCAACATCCCGCGCTCGCAATTCAAACGGCACACCGGTGCCATCGTGGGCAATAAAGACATGCTGGCCGGCATCGTCCACAAACACGATCACCACGACATTGGTGCTGCCGGGTCCGCGCTGGGCATGGCTCATGTCGATGCGCTCGGCCTGCATGATGGCATGAATGGTCTCGCCGTTGGGGTCTTGGCCAACGGCGGCCAGTGCCACGCACCGCCCACCCAGACGCACCGCCGTGATGAGAAAATTGCCAGCGCCGCCCGGCTCAATCACCATTGAGCGAGCCAGTTGGGCCTGGTCAGGCAGGATCGGCAGCTGTGGAATCTGCATCACCAGATCGGCCACCAAATCGCCGTAGCACACAATCGTCTTGGTTGGGGAAGACACAGCCATAACCCGATTCTATGTGGATTCACATGGCATTTTTGTGAGGGTGTGGCGCAATGCTTGAAGTCGGCCTAGGGCAATGGACGTGGCTGCCGCTGGTGCCTGGCATCCCCATCGTGCTGTGCTCGCTCGCCTTCAACTACATCGGCGATGGCCTGCGCGATGCGCTCGATCTGCGCCGGTGAAGGAGGAAATTAGTTCACCTTCCCTTTCACGGACATCATGGCAACCATCGCCCCACCATCTGCTCACTCAGCTCCCATAATTGCTGCTGAATCGCATTGTCATAGGTTAAATCAGCCGAAGCCATCTCGCGCACCGGCTCAAAATACTTGCCGGTTACGCTCTCTAATTCAGGCGCTATGGCTACATATACCGACGTCGCCGCGCCCTCGGCCACCTCTGCCGCCGTGCTCTGAAACCCCGTCCACAACAACTTGGTGGTGATGATGCCGGGGTGCAGCGCGTTCGAAGTGATGTGCTTGGACTTCACCCGCCCGGCTAACGCATACGCAAACAGCACGTTGCAAATCTTGCTCTGGCTGTAGGCATTGAAGCCGGTGAAGTGCTGTTGTAGTTGGAGATCGTCCAGGTGCAACTGACCTCGTTTATGCAACTGCGAGGCCACTGTGACGACGCGGGCGGATGTTTGAGTCGATGCACTGTGCGTCAGCAACCGCAACACATACTGAGTGAGCAAAAATGGCCCCAGATGATTCACCTGAAATGTGGTCTCAAAGCCATCTTCGGTCAACACACGGTCGTTCATCCACACGCCGGCATTATTGATAAGCACATCGAGCCGCGGCAACTGTGCCGCCACATCGCGACCCAGTTGAGCCACATCGGCCAATGACGAAAAGTCAGCGACCCAATAGCCTTTGGGTGCATTGCCGGTGGCAGTCTGAATGTCTTGTAACACCGCACGGCATTTGGATTCACTGCGGCCGTGCAACCACACCTCGTGTCCCTGTCGCGCCAATGCCAGTGCTGTTTGTTTGCCAATGCCGTCTGTTGCACCTGTAATCAGAATAGTCTTGCTCATCAATCCTGTAATTTTCCACAAATCTTGATCGATGTGCAAGGCATATAAAAAATCACTCTTTTGAGCGAGATATCAGGGGTGTCAGTTGCACGCCCTTATCAATATGCTTCTCACACAAATCACCCAAATCACACTTTCCCACCTTCATCTTCATCAAGGGCGTACAATTTTCAAATGGAATATCGACGATTAGGACGAACCGGGCTACAGGTCAGCCCACTATGCCTCGGCACCATGAACTTCGGGCCGCTCACCACCGAAGCCGACTCGCACGACATCATGGACAAAGCCGTTGAACTCGGCATCAACTTCTTTGACACAGCCGATGTCTATGGCTGGAAACTGGGCGAAGGCATCACCGAGAAAATCCTTGGCACCTGGTTTGCCAAAGGTGGCGGCCGGCGCGAAAAAGTGGTGCTGGCCACCAAGGCCTACAACAAGATGTCCGAGTGGCCCAACGGCGGACGTCTGTCGGCCTATCACATCAAGCGCGCCTGCGAGGACAGCCTCAAGCGCATGCAGACCGATCACATCGACCTGTATCAGATGCACCACATCGACCGCACGGTGCCGTGGGAGGAGATCTGGCAGGCCATGGAGCAACTGGTTCGCGAGGGCAAGATCACCTATGTCGGCAGCAGCAACTTCGCTGGCTGGCACATCGCCCAGGCCAACGAGATCGCCAAGTCGCGCCACTTTCTGGGTCTGGTGTCCGAGCAAAGCTTGTACAACCTGAATGCGCGCATGGTCGAGCTGGAAGTGGTGCCGGTGTGCGAGGCCTATGGTCTGGGCCTGATCCCGTGGAGTCCGCTGTCGAGCGGTCTGCTGGGCGGCATTTTGGAGAAGGAGAATCAGGGTCGGCGCGCACAGGAAGGCGTGCAGGGGATGCTGAACAAGAATCGCTCCAAGATCGAAGCCTACGAGGCGTTCTGCAAAGAGATCGGCGAGAAGCCGGCCGACGTGGGTCTGGCCTGGCTGCTGGCCAACCCCGTCGTCACGGCCCCGATTATCGGGCCACGCACCATGGATCAACTGAGCGGCAGCATGCGCGCCACCGAGCTCAAGCTTAATGCCGACGCGATGAAGAAGCTGGACGAGATCTTCCCCGGCCCCGGTGGCACTGCGCCGGAAGCGTATGCCTGGTAAGAGAAGCGGCTGGTTGCTGGCGGCTGGTTACTAGCAGCCAGCCGCCAGCAACTAATTGCTACTGGCCGGCGCTGCCGCCACTTCTGTGATGCTCACATTGTCAAAGGCGACATCGGTGCCGGGCTTGTCGATAAAGGTCATGGCAAACACGCCCACATCGCCGCTGGCAAATGATGCATCCTGCTGCTGGCCCATCTGCTGATCGTTGACATAGAAGACAAACTTGTCGCCGGTCATGACCACTTTGAGGTGATTGCTGGCGCTATCGGGTTGGATGGCCGGGTGCGGCTGCCAGTCGCTCCACACGGTCTCCTTGCCGTCCTTGGTGATCGAGGTGCGCCACGAGCCGTCGGACGAGATCGAGAACTGGTAGAAGTTCTTGCGGTCTTTAAAGCGAAACAGCACGCCAAAGCCATTGTCCTGCGGCCCGCCAATGGCCTGGGCATCGGTCTCAAATGCCCCATCGGCAAACTGTTTGGTCGAGACGCTCCACAACACCAGTTGCTGTTGATTTACTGTCACCCGCATCCGGCCCTCGTCATATTTCACTTCGCCAGACGGATCGGCCGAGGTCTGCCAGCCGCTTTGGGCGTTGGCAAAATCCTCTTTGTAGGGTAGGTTGGAGGGCGCTGGGGTGGCCTGCTCGGCGGAACAGGCGATCATGATCAGGGCCGATGCGACAGCAAACATCGGTCGCGTTAATCGCAAAACATTCATACTCGGATTCTAGCGCGCCAGAGCCTCTCTCATGTAGAGGCAATGCAGTGGGCTCTCATATGCATTGCCCCTACCTGAGAGAGGTGGTCATGTCTACCAGGAACTAATTTCCAATACGTTCTCTTTGTAGAACCAGATCACGGCACTGGCAAAATCGTCCTCGTCCGTGCGCGCAATCACGAGCTCCTGGGTTCCAGGGTCAAGCGAGGTCAACTCACTCACCAGTTCGCCCTTGCGTGCGCCGTCTGGCACAGTCTTGCACACCTGCGCCATGTGCCGCCAGTCCTGGTGAAACTCGCTCACCCATACCATCAACAGGCGCTGGTGATTAAACGTGTAGCGCTCCTCCTGGCCGGTGTTGGGGTTATAACGCATCAGGATCGTCTCACCACCCAGCGGTGGCGGCCGTTTGATGGTATTGAGTTTGCGCTTGCCTTTGCGCATGCCCTCGGTGGATTGCTCCACCTCGGTCAGCGTCTCCAGGGCCCCCCCCCCCCCCCCCCGCCAAAAAGTGTAAAAAACCCCCCACAGTTAAAAACCAAAACGC
>JBBQST010000058.1:0-13542 GCA_038213625.1 Thermoflexales bacterium | reverse complement strand
GTTTTTCATTGTGTTTTAAACCAACGCAATTTGTGGGGTGCCGGCGGCCCTTAACCCCCACCACCCACCCACCAGCTGCCTTTCTCCTATGATCCGACGCCTCCGCACGGCCAGTTCGCCGCTTTCTCCCATCGTCAATTCGCCTGCCTTCAAAGTCATCGCCGCCGCCATACTCTTTGTGGCAGCATTTCTGTATATCCAGCCTGGCACGTTCTGGCCGTTGAATATCTATGATGAAGGGTTGATCGTGTATGGCTCGGTTCGGGTCATGCACGGCGATGTACCCTATCGCGATTTTTGGGCGCAATACAGCCCCGGCCAGTTTTACGTTCTCGCGGCGCTCTTTCGTGCCTTCGGCGCCAACATCATGGTTGAGCGCACCTGGGATGTGGTGTGCCGCGCGGCGCTGGCCCTGGCGCTGTATGGCGTGGCTGCCCAACTCTCCAACCGCTGGCTGGCCATGGTGGTGTGGGCGGCCGGCGTGGTGTGGCTGTCGTTCTATGGCTTCTTCGGCTATCCCATTTTCCAAGGGCTACTGTTCAGCTTTCTCAGCCTCTACTGTTTGTTGAGGGCGATGAGCCAGCCGAAAGAAAGGCGCTGGGGTTGGGGTGCCGGCCTGATGCTGGGCCTGGCCGCCATCTTCCGGCACGACATGGCCGTGTATGCCGTGGCCGCTGAGGGACTGATATTCATCGCGTTTGTAGCGGCGAGCCAGCCCGACGGCACTCTGCTCACCCGCTTGTGGCAGGGCGTTCGCGCATTTTTGCCGGTGGCGGCGGGTGCCCTGGTGCTAGTGGTGCCGGTGCTGGTGGCGCTGTTGATACAGGTGCCGTTGAGGGAGTTGGTCGACCAGCTATTTATCTTCCCCCTGGTCACGTTTCCCCTGGTTCGCGATCTGCCATTTCCCGCTTTCAAAGCCTCGGCGGAGGATGCGCCATTTTATTTGCCATTTGTGCTGTATGCGATTGCGGCCGTGGTTGCCATCGTGCGTACGGTTGGCATGGGCACGCTTAGACTGGAGCTGGAGCATGGTTTGCTGCGCCGTGAAGATGTCTCGGAGCGCGATCTCGCTCATATGCGCGTCCAGCACTGGGGCATGTTTGTGGTCATCTTGTTTGGGTTGTTCGGGTTCAATCAAGCGCGTGTGCGGTCGGACTTGATTCACACGCCGCATTTCTTTTTGGCCGCCGTCGTGCTGCTGCCGGCGATCATGCGCGGCTTTCGGCGGGTCGATGCCATGTCATCGGGCATTGTCACGATTGTGGGATTGATTGTGACCTATTCTCTTTTTCCAGAGCCGCTCGAATGGCACGCTGACATGCTTAAGTTGCGGCGCAACTCGACCGTGCAAATGAGCATGGCCATGGACAACGCGCAGGGCACGCTGGCCGATAGCAGCCAACTGATGGTAGCCCAGACCTTGCGCAACATGACCGAACCCGGTGATAGGGTCTACATCGGCCTGTCGCGACATGACAAGGTGTTTGCCAACGATGCCATGCTCTATTTTCTGGCCAAGGTGAATAGTCCCACGCGTTACCAGGAGTTACACCCCGGCCTAGTGAACACACTGCCGGTGCAACAGGAGATGGTGGCCGATCTGGAGCGCCATCAACCCAAAATTATTGTGCTGACCAACATGTTTGAGGGGGTCAATGAACCCAACGACAGCAGCCTGAACAGCGGCGTCAAATTGCTCGACACTTATTTGCGTGAACATTACAAACTCAGCAATGCCATCGGCAGCTATCGCATCCTGCGACTGAAGTGAGGGTGTAAATATTCCAACTTGGACGGAATTTTGTCAGGATCAACAGGACGTAGAAGTGAGCGTTTATCCTGTCAAAATTTTCCCTGCTTTTGCGAATTTGCGAAGCACTTGCCGATTCAAAGCATTAAAATTCCAAGCCATGTCAATCAATATTCCAACTCAAGTGTTTTTCTATGTGGCCGGCATCATCGGCGTAGTGGTGGTGGTGGTGCTGGTTGCCGGCTCCATTTCGGTGGTCGATCGTCATTTCTCGAAAAAGCGGATAGAGAAGGCCGCGCGGGACGAGTGAGATTTGCGCCCACACGCAAAAAAGCCATGCGCGATCTTGAAAAATCGCACTTGACTGGGGCCTTTCAGATTTACTCAATCCTGCTCAGTCGTCTTTAAATTGAGTCATACGGCTTCCTTTTTCCAATGTTCCCTGAACGAAGCTGAAAGGAACAGGCTTGCATGAGCCAGTGCGGCGCCGGGTCGCAATCCCACTGTCTCCAACGCAGCCTCAATCAGCTTTTACCCGGCCACATTTGCTGTTTCTCCACCGTCGTCATTTTCTTTACCGACTTGCCCCGATAGCGCCCCCTTCCCGAATCGGCCGCAATCTGGCCCATCATCAGTAGCGAGAGCGTGGTTTGCTGGCATAGAGCACGCCGATGCTGACTGAGAACTGGGCGAAGAGATCCATGTTGTGGTCGATCAACCACACGACCGCGTTCAACTCGCGTTGCAAATTGCCCAACGTGTCAATGACCCGTTGGTCGCACCCATACCCTGCGTGATATATGCCCTTCTGGCGGAGAGGCAGTAATGTGTCAATTCGGCATTGCGCAATTGTCAACTCAACAAAGTTACGGCTCCCAGACCTGCCGGTATACCAAGAATTGACAATTGAGTTACCCTTCCTAGAATGCTCTCGCGGATTCAACAGGTTCATTGACTTCAAATACGTTGAAGTGAATTTGACTTGTGCGTCTGCGGCTGGTCGCACGGCCCCGCAAGGACGTGCTGGATGAAGTAAAAATATTATGCGATTAGGACTCAACGGCTGCTTTTTGCCAGCCAACATGAAGGACATTACGCCGGCGCTATGCGAGCGCGTGCACGGCTATGGCTTTAGCGGCATCTTCACCCGCTTCAAGGAGAATGACCCGCGCGAGACGCCCCGCCACGAGGCTGAACGTGTGAAGCAAGTGCTGCAAGACAACGGCTTGCGCATGTATCAATCCACTGGCTTCTGGCAAAACCTGGTGACCACGGATGAGGCTGAGCGGGCCGAATCGGTCGAGACTTTGCAGGCGGCCATTCGTCTGGCCGGTTGGATGGGTTGCCGCGGCATCGACACCGGGCCGGGCAGCAACAGCCAGCGCACGCAGGCCAAGGGCACCGACCGCCACTACGGCGCGTGGTATCCCCATCCCGACAACTGGAAGCCCGAGGCGCGCCGGCAACTGGTCAAGAGCCTGAAGGAATGCGCGCCTGCCGCCGAGGACAGCAATGTATTCCTGAGCATGGAAGGCCACCAGTTGGTCACGCTCGAATCGGCCGAAGTGACCGCCGAGATCCTCGACGAAGTCGGCTCGCACTGGGTGCGCAGCGACTACGATACCGCCAACTGGATCACCTTAAAAGAGGTCTACGACACCACCACGGCCGTCAATCGCCACTTCGATGTGTTGGGCAAACACATTGTCAGTTGCCACGCCAAAGACATCTGGGCCGAGGATCGGCTGGCGGTGCATCTTCAAGACGGCTGCCCCGGCAAAGGCCACATGGACTTTCGCACGGTCATGCGCCGACTCGAAGACCTTTCACCCGATTACCCTCTCCTCCCCGAAGGCTGCACCACTGAAGAACTGCCCGAAGTGGTCGCGCTGTTTCGAGGGATTGCGGACGAACTTGGGATCAAGATTCTGGAGTAGTTATTAGTGGTTAGTTGTTAGTTCGGAAGCGGACGCACTCATCACTAATAACTAACCACTAATAACTAACGACTAAACTATGCCAAAACTAAGATTTGCTGCGCCGGTTGAACGGCGCGTGGCGATTATTACCGGCGGCGCGCGCGGCATCGGCGGCGCAACCGCCATTCGATTGGCCGAAGAGGGCCGCGACATTGTGATTGCGGATGTGTTGGAGGCCGAGGCCGCTGACACGATTGCCGAGATTGAGGCGCTGGGTCAGAAGGCGCTGTTCATCAAGACCGATGTGAGCGACGAGGCGGCTGTGCATGCACTTGTCAACACAACAGTCGAGACCTTTGGCCGGCTCGACATTCTGGTGTGCTGCGCCGGCATCTTCGGCAAGGAGACGCCGTTTTTGGAAATTGACGGCAAGACGTTTGAACGCTTCCTGCAAATTAATGTACTCGGCGTGCATTTTGCCCATCAAGCAGCGATTCCGCACATGCTGAAGCAAGGGTGGGGCCGCTGTGTCACGATCACGTCGGGCGCGCGATTGGGCGCGACCCACAACGTGCCGTACGGCGTGACCAAGGGAGCGGTGTGGTCGTTTGTGCAGGCACTGGGCAACGCCTTCCCCAAGCAGGGCGTGTTCGTCAACGGCGTGGAACCGGGCCGCGCACTCACCCAGATGGTGGTGCCGCGTTTCTCGCAAGAGCACCTGGATAATCCAGGCACGCCGATTGGCCGCTATAGCGACGCCGAGGAAGTGGCCGAGGTCATCGAGTTCCTCACCTCCGAGCGCAACACCTACGCCACCGGCTCGGTGTGGGGCGTCAAGGGCGCTAGCGGGTGGAGCTAATGCATTGACTATTTACAGATTGACCATTGACTATTGCTGAATGGTCAATGGTCAATCTGTAAATGGTCAATTCTGCAAAAGATGGATTACGTCAAACTCGGCAAGTCCGGCGTGAAGGTTTCGCGCATTTGTTTGGGCACGGCATTTCGGGCCAATTTGTTTAAGGAAGATTTTGATGAGGCCACGTGTATTCGCACGATTGAGCGTGCGTTGGATCTGGGCATCAACTTCATCGACACGGCCAACTTTTACAGCTATGGCCGTTCGGAGGAGATTGTGGGCCGCGCCATCAAGCATGTGCGCGATGATGTGGTGCTGGCGACGAAGGTGACGTCGCAAGTCAAAGCCAATCCCGGCCCTAACGATTTGGGCTCGTCACGTTTTCACATCAAGCGCGAAGTGGAGCGCAGTTTGAAGCGCCTGCAAACCGATCGCATCGACATCTATTGGTTGCATTCAATGGATGAGTCCGCGCCAATTGACGAGACCTTGCGCACGCTGGACGATCTGGTGCGGCAGGGCAAGGTTGGCTACATCGGCTGCAGCAACTTCAGCGCGTGGCGGCTGTGCCAGGGATTGTGGAGCAGCGATGTGTTGCACTTAAATGCGTTTGCGGCCATACAAAACCAGTACAGTCTACTCAATCGGTGGGAGATCGAGCCGGAGTTGGTGCCGTTGTGCAAGGAGTATGGCTTGGGCATTACCACGTATAGTCCGCTAGCCATCGGGCTCCTGACTGGCCAATTCCGGCGCGGCCAGCCGCCTGTTCCGGGCACGCCATGGGCCGACAATACCCATCACAATCACCACTTCCAAAACATCATGACCGAGCAAGTCGATGCCGTGATCCAGAAGTTGATCGACATTGGTCAGGCCCGTGGCAAGACGCCGGCGCAAGTCGCCATCGCCTGGGTGCTCGATCACCCCGAGATCAGCTCGGTGCTGATCGGCCCCGATAAGCCCGAGCATGTCGACGACACCCTCGGCGCGCTAGGCTGGAACCTGGAGCCCGAAGAACGCGCCGCCCTGGACGAACTTTCAAAGGTCGAAACACCCTTCAAGATAGCGTAAGAGTGGCTGCTGGCAGCTGGCTGCTAGCGACTCTGCACTAACAACTAATTACTAACGACTAACCACTCCAAATGGCTGAACCCAATATTGTTCGAGTCGACGACGTGGCGTGGGAGCCGCATCCGCGCTTTAGTGCTTTACAGGTGAAAGTGCTGGAATCCAAAGCCACGCACCCGTTTGCTAGTGTGATGCTGGTGCAAGTGGAACCCGGCGGCATCATCCCCGAACACTTCCACACCATCGAGATCGAAACCGCCTTCGTGATGGCCGGCACCGGCGTGCTCACCGTCGATGGCAAAGACTATCCCTTCGAGGCCGGCATCAATGCGTCGGTGCCAGTGGGTGCCGTGCACAGCGTGCGCAACATCGGCACCGTGCCGCTGGAAATCTACGCCATTCACACACCGCCGATACGTTAATCCAGATGTCAGACTTCTTCCTAGAAGTCTGACATCTACACCAAAAACACCATGCTTCACTTTGCCTATAGCACCATCAACTGGGGCGACACCACCGACCTGGCCAAGGCCTTTGCCGAGATACGCAACACCGGCTGGCACGCGGTCGAACTGTTCGGCCACTCACTCGATTGGATGGGCACACCCAAACGGCTGAAAAGCTTGCTCGACGACAACGGCCTCAAAGCCGCCACGATTTTTGCCTCGGTGGATTTGCCATCCAGTGAAAAGCAAATTGGCATCCACAAAAACAAGCTGGACTACGCGGCCGAGATCGGCGCAACGGCATATGGCCTTGTGGGTGCGGGCCGGCCCCGCGCACGGCCGCCCACTGCCGATGAGATGAGCGATCTGGCGAAGTTGTGCGATGAAGTGGCCGCGTATGGCGAGAAGGTTGGCGTCATCGCCGCCTATCACCCGCACAGCCGTTGCACCGTGCAATATGCCCACGAGATCGACCATCTCATGTCGCTGACCCAGCACCTGACCCTGTGCCTCGATGTGTCGCACATTGCGCTGGTAAGCGAAGACCCATTGCATCACCTGCGCAAATACAAGGATCGCCTGGGCTACGTGCACCTGAAAGATTGGGGCAACGGCGACTTCGTTGAACTCGGCCACGGCACCATCGGCATCGACTTCGACGCCTGTCTCAAAGAGCTGGAGAAACAAAATTTCGCCGGCTGGGTCGTGCTGGAACAGAGCCTCAGCGAAATTTCCGCCGCCCACAGCGCCCAACTGAACTCGGATTATCTGACGAAGTTGGGCTATACCATTTAGGCAGATGGCGGTTGGCAACTGGCAGTTGGCATCAACAGCCAGCCGCCAGCCGCCGTTCTGACTACTGATGACTGACTACTCACTACTTCTCTCATGATTAAATTTGGACTCTTCGGCACCGGCGTGATGGGCCAGCGGCACGTCAAAGCTTTGGGCCGCTTACACAAAGTCGGCCGCTCGCGCATCGAGCTGGCCGGCATTTGCGATCTCATTCCCGCCAACGCCGAGAAGGCGGCGGATCTGGCCGAGCAACTGATGGGCAAGCGCCCGCGCATCTACAAGGACTTCGCGGAGATGCGGCCCGATATTGACGCGATCACGATTACCACCATGCCCAATGTGCATGTGGATTTGGGTGTGCAAGCGGTGAATGCCGGCGTGGATGTGCTGGTGGAGAAGCCGATTGCGCTGACCACTAAGCAAGGCTTGCAACTGGTTCGTGCCGCGCGCGCGGCCGGGCGCAAACTGGCTGTGGCCGAGAACTATCGCCGCGATCCCATCAACCGATTGGCCAAGGCGCTGCTGAATAGCGGTGCAATCGGCAAGCCATTTCTGGTGGTGCAATCGTCATCGGGCTCGGGCGAGAACGTGGTGATTACGCCGTGGCGGCACCTCAAGAAATTCTGCGGCATCGCCGTGGACATGGGCGTGCACTACACCGACATCTTTGAATATTTCATGGGGCCTATTTCTGGTGTGTTCGGCCAGAACGCCATTGTGGACGCGACCCGCAAAGGCAATGATGGCAAGGATTACCCAGCGGACGCCGAGGATTTGTCCGTCGGCACCGTGCGCTTCGAGAGTGGCGCGATCGGCAACTTTTTGCTGAGTATGGCTGGCCGTGGCGAGGGCCATTTCACCCGCACGATCTATGGCACCGGCGGCTCGCTGGGCATCCCTGGCGACCGCAGTGGTAAACCTCTAAATCTCGTGCAGCGCAAAGATGGCAAAGATGTGCCGGTGGCGGCAGATGATGTGCTTGGGCTGGTGCCGGACTTCAAGCTCGATGACACCACCGCCGCGCTGTTCGGCGGCTCACGGCTCGCGTCGTATCAATTGGATTGGACCGACATCGACGCCGGCTTAATCGCCATCGAATACGACGATCTGGTTTCAGCGATCTTAGACAACCGCGAGCCGGAAGTGAACGGCGAAGATGGCCTGCGCTCACTGGCGCTGATGTATGGCTTCCTCGAATCCGAGCGCACCGGCCGCATGTTGAGTGCCGATGAGTTGATCAGCGGCAAAATCTCGGCGTATCAGGATGAGCTGGTGTGAGACTTTAGTTGTTAGTAATGTGTTGGAGCAATGTGCTTAAGCCGTCATTCTCGCGGAGGCGGGAATCCAGGCGTAACCCCAACGCAACAGTAGATCAAGGTGCTGGATTCCCGCCTCCGCGGGAATGACGTTGCTACGCGAAGATTTCAATTCTATGGGCTACAGTAATTTTTCATCAGGAGTAACCGATGACATCGTGGCAATCAAAAGTTGATTTTGGGCTGGTGCATCCGCTGGCGTTTTTAGCGTGCCGCACGGGCGAAGGGCCGGTGATTGAGACGCTGGAAAAGATTGTGGAGGACGCCACCTTTGGCGCGGTGGAAATTGCGCCGCCCAAGGACCCGGCCGTGCGCAAGCAGGCGCGCGAGCTGTTGAACGCTGCCAAACTGCAAGTGGTGTATCTGCCGGTGTTGCCGATTCTGCTGGAAGATGTGGGCATTGGCAGTGCCGATGCGGACAAGCGCAAAGTCGGCATGGAACGGCTGCGCACGCTGTTGGATGAGGCCGTTGAGTTCAACTCGCCGCTGGCGATGATCATGGCTCCGCGCGATGTGGCGGTGGCTGAGCGGCCGGCCGCGCTCGAACGCTTTGCCGAGGATGTGCGCGTGCTATGCGAGTATGCCGATGCAAAATCCAAACACAATCGGCTGCATATCACGCTGGAAAATTTTGACCGCGATGTGGAGAAGAAGCGCTTGTTGGGGCCGACGGTGGAAGCGGCCGCGTTTTGTGACGAGGTGGATCGGGCCAACTTTGGCTTAACCATTGACTTGAGTCACCTGCCATTGTTGCGTGAGACGGCCGAGCATGCATTGCACGCGGCCGGCCGCCACCTCATCCACGCCCACATCGGCAATTGCGTAGTGAAACACCCTGAAAGCAAGCTGTACGGCGACTTTCACCCGCGCTTCGGCCACCCCGAGGGCGAGAACGATCTGCCTCAGGTGATCGAGTTTTTGCGCCAACTGAATGCCGTGGGCTACTACGAGCAAGCCCGCAAACGGCTGGGCGTGACGCCGATTCTGTCGATGGAAATTCGCACCAGCGACGAAAGCAGCGAGGCCGTGCTGGCCAACGGCAAGCGAACGTTTGAGCGCGCATGGGCGGCAACCAATTAAGAATTTATCCACTTGTTGACTTGTTCATTTGTTCATTTAAGAATGAGCAAGTGGCCAAGTGAGCAAATGAACAAATCTAATAAGAATTTATCCATTTATTCACTGGCTCACTTGTTCATTCTTAAATGACCCAATGGCCAAGTGAGCAAATGAACAAATCTAAAGATGTCTAAACCAATCAACATTGTCATCTGGGATTCGGTCGGCAACACGCTGACGGGCATCCAGGAGTGGGACCAGCGCGACCCACGCACGCGAGCGCAACTCATCGAAGAGCATCTCGGCGGCGAAGCTGGCGCGAAGGCTGATGCGCCAAATTGGGATGAGCTATTTCACGAGCACGAAGTGAATTTGACTAAAGTGAAGTCGGCCGAGGAACTGGATGCTGTGATTGCTGAGGCCGACTACTTTGTGGCACATAAGGTGACGGTGCCGCCGGATGTTCTGCGCAAGGGCAAGAAGTTACGGCTGGTTCAACACCTGGGCTTTGATGCGCGCGGTGTGCCGCCGGATGTGATCGCTGAGTTGGGTGTGCCGTTTGCGGCCACGCCTTTGATCAATTACTTTGTGGTGGCCGAGCACTGCTGGGCACTGATCATGAACCATCTGAAGAAGATGGCGGGACAGCGGGCCGGCATGTATTCGCGGGCGTATCTGGATCGGCAATGGGGCACGTTTCGCGATTTGAAAGTGGCCTGCGACCAGACGATTGGGTTGCTAGGATTTGGCGAGATTGCGCGGCCGATGGCCAGGATTGCAAAGGCCTTCAACATGCGCGTGTTGTATTGGGACATCCAGCGTTTTGAAAAACTGGAGGCCGAATATGGCGTGGAGTATGTGTCGTGGGAGCGCATTTTTGCCGAGCCGGATATTTTGAGTGTGCATCTGGCGTTGAACGACAAGACCCACGGCATCATCGGCAAGAAAGAGATTGACTCGATGAAGCAGGGTGCGCTGTTTATCAACACGGCCCGTGGCAAATTGGTCGATCAGCCGGCGCTGGTGCAGGCGTTGAGCGAAAAGCGCATCGCCGCTGGGCTGGATGTGTTCGCCACTGAGCCCTTGCCGGCCGACGATCCCTTGCACGCGCTGCACGAGGACTTGAGCTACAACGTGACCCTGACCGCGCACACGGCCTGGCAAAGCCACTGGACGCATGTGCGCGACTCGCTGGTGCTATGGCACAACGTCTTGCGGTCATTGCACGGCGAGCCGATTGAGTATTTGGTGAGTTAAGCTGATATGACTGAAATTAAATTTGGATTTTGTCTGCCGATCTTTGCGTGGCCGAGCGCGGGTCTGTTTCGTACGCCGTCATTTGAACAACTGGATGTGCAACGTTGCATGCAACTGGGTGTGCTGGCTGAACAGTTGGGTTATCACTCGCTGTGGGCGGCCGATCACATCATGCTCGGCAAAGACGAGGCGATTCTTGAAGGCTGGACCACGCTGGCTGCGGCAGCGGGCATGACCAAGCGGGTGCAGCTCGGCATCATCCACTACAACCACGTTTTTCGGCACCCCTCCATGACGGCCAAAATGATCGCGACGCTGGATCAGATCAGCGGTGGCCGGATGATTCACTTTGTAGACTTCGGTAACAACCCGCGTGAATTTTTGGCCTATGGCCTGCACGATTTACAGGGCGATATTGACACGGCTCGCAAGCAACGCATCGCCGAGATGATCGAAGGCCTTGATCTGACACTGGCCTTGTGGAGCGCCGACGCGCCCATCACCGTGAACGGCCCGACCTACCACGTGAAGGATGCGGTGTGCACGCCCAAACCTTTGCAGCAGCCGCGGCCCGCCATTTGGATGGGCGAGGTGTGGCCAGGCATTGTGGAAGCGACGGTGAAATATGCCGATGCATGGAACACGGTGCCGGTGCCTGTGGCGGAGTTGAAGCGCCGACTGGCCTTGCTGGAAGCGGAGTGCAACGTGCAGGGCCGCGACTTTGCGACACTGGAGAAAACACTGGAAATCCAGGTGCTGGTTGCGCCAACGCTGGACGGATTGCGCGAGAAGTTGAAGCGCATGTTGGCGTTGGTGCCGGTGGCGCAGACGCCGGTGGCGCAGACGCCGGCTGGCGGCACACCCAATCCCCAAGTCGTCGCCTTTGCCAATGGCGAGACCGATGAGCTGCCCGAAGAGCTTCGCACCACCTGGCTGGCCGGCACGCCCGAGCAAGTCATTGCGCGGGTGCAGGAGTGCGTCGAGCTGGGATTCACCCACTTCATGTTGTGGTTTGTGGACGCGCCCGACGACAGCGGCTTGCGCTTGTTTGCCGAACAGGTAATGCCGAAGATCAACACAGCAGTGAAAGCATGAACAATTTGCAAGAGTTAACCCGGTTTCACACGCGCATTGCCGAGAAGATCAATGACAATGGCGCGTCGCCGGTGTTGATCGTCGCGTTCGGCGACAGCGTGACGCAGGGCGGCACGGCGCTGGGCGAACAGATCCACGATGAGGTGTATCACGCCCGCTTCAAGCGGCTGCTGGAGGCGAGTTACCCCAACTGCATCTTCAGCGTCATCAACGCCGGCTTTGGCGGTTGGACCGTGACCGGCGCACTAAGTCTTTTGGAGCGCAATGTGTTACAGCACAAGCCCGATCTGGTGCTGATTGCATTTGGCTTGAATGATGCGTGGCAGGGCTTGGACGGCCTGCCCGTGTTTGCCGATTCGCTGCGGCAAGCCATCACGCGCATTCATGCCGAGACAGACAGTGGCGCGGTTGTGCTGACGCCGAGCTTCATGAACAAGGGCAATAACGCTCATGTTGCGCTGGAGCATCAGCAATTGGTAGAAGGCATGTCCGCGATCCAAAACAGCGGCACGCTGGCTGCGTATGCTCAGACGGTTCGGCAGGTGGCCAATGAGATGGCGGTGCCGGTTGCAGATGTGTACGCGGAGTGGGAGCGAATGGCGATCTCTGGAATTAACACCGACGACATGCTCGCAAATGGCTTAAACCATCCGAATGCGGAGGCCCACGCCATCCCGGCCCAATTGCTCTTGCAACTCGTGGCCCAGTCGGGAATGCCACAAACGACTCCTTAAATTTAGCTTAAAACGTAGATATTAATCGCCATGCTACTGATGAATACCTCACTGGATTCCGCCATCGAAGCTTTGACGACCTGGAAGGTGGTTGTGCCATTGCCGGAGCCGTTGCGGGTATGGGGCAAAACGATTGCCCACCGCGAGTTTGTGTTTGTGCGAGCAACGGCCGGCGGCCACACCGGCACTGGCTTTGCCCTGACGCGCAACATGTCGATTGGGGTTGTGGTCGAACAGCAGATCAAGCCGCAGGTGGTGGGCCGGCCCGCCACAGCCATTCGCGCCATCTGGCAGGGTGTGCGCGATGGCGCACGAATGACCGGCGACACCGGCATTCTGGCGCGGGCTTTGTCGGTGGTGGATATTGCGTTGTGGGATTTGCTCGGCCACCTGCTCAACGCGCCGCTGTGGCGAGTGTGGGGTGGGGCGCAACAGCAGGTGCCGTGCGCGGCCATCTGTGGCTACTACAAACTCGAAGACTCCGTGGGCTCCATCCAGCGCGAGGCCGAGCACTTGGTGCGTGCCGGTTATCAGCGATTCAAGGTGCCGTTCGGCGAGGATCACGATCTGGATGTGCAGCGCATTCGAGCTCTGCGCGAGGTGGTGGGTAAGGACGCGATGATCGGCATCGATGCCAGCGGTGTTTTTAACACTCTTAAAGATGCCTTAAAAGCCTGGCAGTCCATCGAACGGTTTAACGTGGATTTCCTGGAAGACCCGTTCGCGGCCTCGCAGTGGGAATTGGCCTTGCAACTGGCAGAGCGTGGGCCGATGAAAGTGGCATTTGGCGAGTCAATCACCTCGCCGCAGGGGATGCAGGCACTTAGCGCGTTGGATGTGTTGCGGCCCGACGCAACGGTGTTGCACGGGATCACCGGCTTTTTGCAGGGTATCGCGCCGGCACTCGAACGCCGTGCCAGCCTCTTCCCGCACTACTACCCCGATCTACACGCGCCGCTGGTGGGCGCGCTGGGGTTGATGATGGTGGAGGAATCGCCGGCCGAGGCTGAGACGGTTGGCTTTGGTGTGTTGCGTGCAACACAGCCTCAGATTCGCGACGGCCTATGGCAGCTCACCGAGCGGCCTGGATTGGGCATCAATTGGGACGAAGACGCACTGAGGCACTATGCTGCGTGATTCAATGTAACAGGAATTCTGCGAATGGCTTGCGCGAGCCAGACCCGAAGGGTGGCGCTGATAGAACCTGGGCGGATTCGAGACTATCAGCGCCACCCTTCGGGTCT
>JBBQST010000057.1:0-13631 GCA_038213625.1 Thermoflexales bacterium | reverse complement strand
GCTGGTCACGGCCGGCTGGCTGTTTGTGGCCGGCATCGTGATCTTCTCTGGCAGCCTGTATTTGCTGAGCGTAACCGGCCTGCGCTGGCTGGGTGCCATTACGCCCATCGGTGGCGTGGCGCTGATTGCGGGGTGGGTGCTTCTGGCAGTTGCGGCACTGCGGAGCTGAACGTCTACGTTCACGTAATCGTTCATATACACAACTATGTAGTTGACGCCGCCTGCGTCTCGGCCAGGTACTTCTCCCGATTCGCTCCTCGCGCAAGCTTGCCACTGCTGGTCTTGAGCAACCACATCGGTTCCACCAGCTTCACCACCCGCACGGCCACGTCGCTATTCTGGGTGATGGATTGCCGCACGGCATCGCTCACACGGTACCGCTCGTCCTCGTCGGCAATGTCGGTCTCGGCCACCACAATCACGTCTTCGGTGCCGCTGGCCTCATTCGGCACACCAAAGGCAACCACGCGGCCAGGGTGAACGCCGGGCACATCGCTGGCCAGGCGCTCCAAATCCTGCGGGTAGACGTTCTTGCCACCGACGATGATCAAATCTTTCTTGCGGCCGGTCACG
Organism: Thermoflexales bacterium; assembly: GCA_038213625.1. Lineage (GTDB taxonomy): Bacteria > Chloroflexota > Anaerolineae > J036 > Brachytrichaceae > JANMVQ01. The sequence continues at coordinate 13,058 of JBBQST010000057.1, read as the reverse complement.
AACAGCTCGCCCTCGCTGAGATAGCCCAGATCGCCGGTCAGGAACCAGCCCTCGTGCAAGGTGGCCGTCGTCAAATCCTCGCGATGAAAATAACCGGTCAACATGCAGTTGCTCTGGATCGCGATTTCGCCGATCTGGCCGTCTGATACCGTTTGCCGTTGCTCATCCAGAATTTGCACCCGAACGTTGGGCAGAGGTTTGCCGGCGCTGAGCAAGGCTGCGCCCTGGCGCGTTTCCACGCGCGTGGCCTGGTCGAAGCCGCTTTGAGCCACGGCAAACACGTTCTCGGCCATGGCATAGCAGGTGGTCAATGTGCCCGCTTGCAAGCCATACGGCGCAAACTTTTGGGCAAACAGCGCGTGGCTGGCGGCATAGGTCGGCTCGCTACAGTTGATGAACGCGCGCATCGAGTTCAACTGGATGCCGGCCAGATCGCGCTCGCGAATCTTTTGGGCCATGAAGTTGAAGGCGAAGTTGGGCAGCCAGCACAGCGTGCCGCCATATTGCGTGATCAGCAGCAGCAATCTGGCCGGCGCGCGCACCCACTCGAACGGCGACATCAGCACCAGCGGCACCCCCATCAGCACCGGCATGACGAAGGCGGCGATGAAGCCCATGTCGTGATACAGCGGCAACCAGCTGCAAATCACATCGCTGGCCGAGAGTTGGATGGCGCCGGCGTAAGACGCCAACTGGTTGAACACGGCCTGGTGCGACAGGGCCACCCCTTTTTGCAAGCCGGTGCTGCCCGATGAATGTTGCAACAATGCCAGATCGTCGGCGTGGCGCTGCAGGCCAGAAAACGTTTGAAAATAGGGTGGGGCTGCGTTGGATTTGAGTGTTGAGTTTGAGCCAGTCACGGTCAACACGCGTGGCATGAGAGAGGCCTGTGCAACGGCCTGGTCCACCTCACTCGCAAATTCGGCATAGGTCACAATGGCGGCGGGTTGGGTGATCTCGATCAGTGCCACCAGATCGTGCCGATATTTCTCGGGTGATAGCTTGTCGGTCAGCCACGGCAAAATGCTGGGCACAGCGCCGTGCAACACCGCACCCCAAAATGCATACAGCAGCGACTCACCGTGTTGGAGGATGAGCACGACCACATCGCCGGCTCGCACCCCCGCCTCCATCAGCCGTTGCGCATAGGCACTGCTGTTGTGAACTAGCTGGCTGTAAGTAATGGGTAGGTCGGCCAGCTTGTTCTGGACCAGATGGATCGCGACCCGGTCGGGTGTTTGCTCTGCGTGGGCCAGCAGCACCTGGGCAAAGTTGCGTCCTTCACTTTCGCTCATCGATCAGTTTGACCAATTGCGCCACGGTGTCAAAAGTCTCGGCGCTGAGCTCGCTATCGTCGATGCGCACGCCGAACGTGTCTTCCACAAACAAGCCTAGATCCACCAGGTGGAATGAGTCGATCAGGCCGCTGGAGATGAGTTTCTCATCCGGCTTGATCACGCGCTTGGGCTGCTTCAAAATTTCCGTCGCAATGTAGGTTGAAATCTGATTGGAGGTATCCATGGGGGAATGGGGGAGTAGTTGGCTGATAGCGGCTGGCTAGTAGCGGCTGGCTACTAACAGCCAGCCGCCAGCTTTTATCGCGTCCACTTAAATTCACCGGCGTAGTCGTGGGTGTGCACACAAGCGGGATCGGCCCGGCTGACAAACTGACGCACCATGGCGAACGCGGTTTCACCCTTGAATGTCACAGTCATGGTGACGGTGCCGTCGTCGATTGAGGTGGGGCCGGCGTAGCTGAACACATTCGGCTCCACTTGCTTGAAGGCGTACGGCTTGGGCTCCTGATTTTTCCACTCAATGGTGTCGAGCTTGCCATCCACCGGCGTCACCTGCACCAGCCCATACACAGGCAACACGCTGCCCTGGGTGCACTCGCCGGTCATATTGTCCGGACCGATGGTGGTGTTCCAGACGCTGGGCACAGCCGGCAGCACGCTGGCTGTTGCCGTGTCTGGAGCCACCGTTATTTCAGGTGTTGCAGGTGGAGCGGGTTCGGTTGCAGATGCTGGAACTCCGGTGTTAACTGGCGCACTGGTGGCCGGCGCTTCGGCGATCGCTGTCACTACAGTGGGCGCTTGTGTCGGTGTCGTCGGCGCATTTGCCGTGCACCCCATCAGCACGAGGCCGCCGACCAGTGCTCCCATGAGCCATACATGTCTTTTCACGCCGCAAAGTATACGTGCTTGAGCGGAGAGCGGAGAGCTTTAAGCGATGAGCAAAGCGCTTTGAGCGGAGCGTACTCCAACGGCTCACCGCTCACCGCTTTTTTAGCTTCACTTAGGTTTTACTTTGGTAATATAAAACGCTATGCAGGAGAAAAAACTTTTGAAACACCGCGTGATGGGATTGGCGGCGCTGTTGATCACGGCCACCAGCACCCTCGCCACCCCCGCTTCGGCGGCCGTTTCATTCAAGCCTACATTCAAAACGCAGCTTCACATTCCCTTCCAATGCAAAGAGAGTGGTCCCGACGATACTCAATTTATGGTCGATGTCGACAGCTCATTTGCCTACAAGACCAATTCGTGGAAGCAGCCGGTTGGCCGGCTCATCAAGTTCCAATGCTACAAGGTGATTGGACGCGATAACACCGAATTTGTGCTGTTTAACTATGGCGATAGCCAGGCCTGGGTTCCTCGCAGTGCCGTTCGGTTGCGTGCCAATCTGGACTATTCGGCTCTGCCACCGGTTGATCTGAAAAAAGTCAACACGACAGCCACACCGATGCCCATCCCCAAAGGGGTGCCGGCCATCAGCGCGGCCATGAAGAAGCTGTATGCCGCCGCCGCCAAGAACGGCCGTGATCTGCGCAGTGTCAGCGTGATCGGCGACTGCAACAGTGAGTGGCCGGTCTATTTTGGACGGTTGCTTGCTGGCGCGACAAGCCTGTCGGCCAATGCCAAACTCAGCAAAACCTTCCAGCAATTTTTGCCCTCGTTTGGTCGGTCGAGCCTGGCCACGCAGGGCAGCTTTACCTCGAATATGGCGTTTGACCCCACCTGGGCCGATCCCAAGAAGTGCCAAGGCAACGAGGGGCCATTAGGCTGTGAACTGCGCACCAGCCGTGCCAGCATCATGCTGATTTCGCTCGGTACTGGCGACACCTTTACCTGGCAAACCTTCGAGCCCAATTTATCGATGGCCGTGGAGACGGCTCTGGCGGCCAAAGCGGTGCCGGTGCTGCTCACCAAAGCCGATATGCTCGAAGCACATCAGGGTGGGGCCAGTATCGATTTCATCAACAACGTCATTCGCAGCGTCGGCGCAAAGTATGGCGTGCCCGTGATCGATTTCGCACTGGCCGCCAGCAATCTACCCAACGGCGGCCTCATGGAAGAGCACGACGCCAGTGGCCAGAAAACGGAGCCGTTCCACCTCAACCAGCAAGGCATGGATGCGCGCATTTTGCTCACCTTGCAGACGCTCAATGCCATCTCTGGCAAGTAGGCGGATCTTGACTCAAGACTCAAGACTCTTCATTTAGTGATATGCGAAAACTGTTGATTTCACTTTGTCTCCTCGGCATGTTGGTGGGACTATTCCCAGCCAGGCCGGCCGGTGCCCAAGCCGATGGCGGCGTCAAAGTTACGGTTACGGTGCCGCAGGTGTGGCTGCGCGGCGAACCCAGTTTGTTGGGCAGCAATGTGGCCTCGGTGAAGAAGGGCGATTTCTATGTGGCCAATGCCCGCACGGCCGACAACGCGTGGTGGCGGCTCACGGTGCCCAATGCCAAAACTGCTGAGACATGGTTGCTGGCCGATCTCGGCACTGTCTACTCCGGCGATATCGCCAGCGTGCCCGTGCTGAGCCCCGCGCTCAAAGCCCCCGCCGCGACCAAGCTGCCTGCTTTCCCAAAGTGGATCCCCCAGATCACGCCGGCCCAGCGCGCCATCTACCAGCGTGCGGCCGCGAATGGCAAGGACTTGAACCTCTTCACTGTGGTCGGTGATTGCAACTCGCTGCCGTCGATTTACCTCCAGCGCATCGCCACCGGCCAGTTCAACATGGCCTCGTTGGGTGGCCTGCAACGGGTGGTCAGGCAGTTCGACAAATCCTTCCCGCGCATCAGTCTGGCGGCCGAGGGCGGCTTCAACGCCAAGGCCATGATGGACCCCTCGTGGGCACCGGGTTCCCTGTGCGATGTGGCCAACGGGGTGGGGCCGTTTGCGTGTGAGGTCTGGGTGTCGCGGGCCAGCATCGTGTTCATCGGCCTGGGCACGCAGGAGCAATACGATTGGAAGGATTTTGAGCAGGCCTATCGGCCGATGGTCGAACATGCCCTGGCCAAAGGGGTGCTGCCGGTGCTGGTCACCAAGGCCGACGATATTGAAACGGCCAGCGGCGCGGAATCCGGCTTCATCAACAACATCATTCGCAAGCTGGCGGCGGAGTATCAGGTGCCGTTGCTGGACTTTGAGATGGCCACCCGTGAGCTGCCCAATCACGGTCTCCTCGATGAGGGCGACAAGGATTTCCACCTCAGCTACGCCGGTATGGATCGCCGGTTGGTTGCCACTCTGCAAACCCTGGCCGCCATCACAGGCAAATCCTAATTTCATGAAAGCGCCCTGCCTCCAGTCTTCGCGACGAGTTGTATTGCTGTTGCTCATAGTGCTGAGCCTGCTGGGTTCGAGCCGTTCGGCGCATGCTGACGAAGTTCGCTTCTACATGAAGTTTAGCGGGGCGCGGTTGCGTACCCAGCCCAGTGGCATTGCCCCGCTGGGTGCGCCGGTCGCCTACGACGCCACCTATGCCGTAATCGGCCGCACCACCGACGGCATGTGGTTGCAACTGCAAGTGGCGGGTGCGACCGGCTGGCTGCCGCGCGGCTTTGGCGATGTGCAGGGCAATGTGGACACGCTGCCGCTCACCAAGCCGGTGGCACCACCCCTGCCAAAAAATAACAGTCGTACTGCCCTGCCCAAGTGGATCGGAGTGACGGCGCGCGGCAAGGCTGTGTTGCAGCAGGGCATCAAGGCGGGCCGCGATGGACGCATGTTTACGATTGCCGGCGACAGCAATGCGCAATGGCCGGTGCTATTGGGCTTGCAGGTCGGCGGGCAGATCGATGTGGCTCAGAGCCAGCCTGTCTTGCGCACCATGTTGGCTCGCTTCGAACCCAGCCTGGCCCATGTCAGTGTCGCGGTGGGCGGTGGCTTTCGTGCGGCCGATATGTTTGACGTCAGCTTCGCCCAAAAGCCGGCCACGTGTCAGCCGGCTGAAGGTGTGTTTGCCTGCGAGTTGCGCCTGAGCAATGCCAGCATCGTGTTCATCCAACTCGGCACAGGCGACCGGTTTGCCTGGAAGGATTACGAGCCCACGTATCGGGCCATGCTGGATACGGCGCTGGTGGCCAATGTGTTGCCGGTGTTGTTCACCAAGGCCGATGAGATGGAGTCATATCAGGGTGGCGCGCCGATGGGTTATTTGAACGACGTGGTGCGCAGGCTGGCCGCGGAATATCAATTGCCGTTGGTGGAGTTCTTCGACGCCACTCGTGATCTACCGACCGTGCCCAATCCCGATCTGCCCGACCGGCCCTTCATTCAACATGGCCTGCACGACGAATGGGGCTACTACTTTCACCTGACCGAACAGGGCCGCACCCTCAAGCTGGTTTGCATGCTGCAAGCGCTCGATGCACTCACACGGGCTTGAAACGAAAAATTTGGAATGGAGGCGTTAGCCGACTGCCTTGGCACATGATGAAATACGCAGTCGGCTAAAGCCTCCATTCCCTGGAATTGACTTGATCATGAACAAGAACAAATCGCTTGCGATCGTGGTGGTGCTGATTGGGTTTGTGCTTGCGGTGCCCTCAACCACAGCGCACGCCGCCAACGAGCCCCAGTTCATCGTCGGCGCCGGCGGCGTATTTCTTCGCCCTCAACCGATGCTGACTGCACCCAGCACCCAGCCCGTGTTTGCACAAGATGCCTTTCCGGTGGTTGCGCGCTCGGCCAATAGCACCTGGCTCAAGGTGCAAACCCCCAAAGGCGAGGGCTGGGTGTTGGCCCAGTATGGCCAGATCCAGGGTGAAGTGAGCGCGTTGCCTGCCGAAAAGCCTGCCAGCCCAACCACAGGCGGCAGCATGGCATGGTCGCCATTCATCACCCCAATTTCGGCCAGGGCCAAAAAGCTGTATCAGGCAAAAGCCGCCAACAAGAACTTAACTGCCTTCACTGTGGTCGGCGACTGCAACAGCGTGCCCGAGGCGTATGTAGGCCGGGTGGCGATGGGCCTGTTTGATACCAGCAAATATCCGGCACTTTCACCCGCAGTCGAGCGATTTGCGCCCTCATTTGGCCGGCTGAGCCAGGCTGCATTTCGTGGCTTCAACAGCGCCAGCATGTTCGACCCGGTGTGGGCGAATCCCAATTATTGCGAGCCGGGTGAGGGCGTGCTGGCGTGTGAATTGCGGCGCTCGCAGGCCAGCGTCGTGTTCATCTCGCTCGGCACCGGCGACCAGTTCACTTGGAAGGACTTCGAGAAGAACTATCGCGGCGTCATTGACTCTGTGGTGCAGCAAAAGCGGCTGCCGGTGCTGGTGACCAAGGCCGATGACCTGGAACTGCAACAGGGTGGTGCGCCTGCCGGAAGCATCAACGCGGCCATTCGCAAGCTGGGCGCAGAGTTCGGCGTGCCCGTCATCGACTTCTACGCCGCCACCCGCAACCTGCCCGATTACGGCATGCGCTGGGAAGGCAACGAAAACTTTCACATGAGCGCCGAGGGCAGCGACACGCGCATTCTGCTGACGTTGCAAGTGCTGGATGCGCTGAGCAAGCGATAGTTTAATCATGATTGAACGAACGGCGTGTGCCAAGGTGATTTTGTGCGGCGAACATGCCGTGGTGTATGGGCGGCCCGCCATCGCCCTGCCGCTGCCGCAGTTGCGCGCTCGCGCTCAGATCGAGCCCATTGCCAGCCCCACTGAAATTGTCGCGCCGGATGTCACCGAGCGCTTTTTAGTCGGCGACCAGCCAGACCATCCGCTCTCACAAATTGTCACTCGCACGCTGGCGCATCTGAACCAGCCGCCAGATGCCAGCCGTTTCCGCCTGACCGTCACCAGCGATATCGCCGTGGCGTCGCACCTGGGCAGCGGCGCAGCGGTGAGTGTGGCCTGTGCGCGGGCCGTGGCTGCGTGGCACGGCATTGAACTGGCTGCGGCTGATGCCAGCGCACTGGCTTACGAAGTTGAGAAGCTGCATCACGGCACCCCCAGCGGTATCGACAACACTGTCATTGCCTATGAGCGGCCGGTGTGGTTTGTCAAGGAATCCCTACTAGAGCTATTGGCAATGCCGGCGATTCTGCGGCTCGTGATTGCTGATACCGGCGTTAGCACGCCGACGAAGGAGCCGGTGGGTGCCGTCCGCGCCGCTTGGGAACGCAATCCTGACCGGCTGGAGCAGCAGTTTGACGCGATCGGCATGTTGGTGATGGTGGCGCGTCGCGCGCTGGAGCTCAATAACCTGCCGGCGCTGGGCACGGCCATGAACGCCAACCATGCTGCCCTGCAGCGGCTGGGTGTGTCCTCGCTCAAGCTGGACGACCTGTGTGATGCGGCATTGGCGGCGGGCGCATTGGGCGCTAAGATGAGCGGCGGTGGCCGGGGCGGTAACATGATTGCGCTGGCCCGTGATATGGAACATGCCGCGCAACTTCGCCGGGCCTTGCTCGACGCCGGCGCAACTCGTGTGTATTAACGGCAAAGCGGTCGGAGCGCTTTTGCCATGTTGGTTGTGTGTGAATATCAAGCAGCGCTCCGACCGCGCTCATGTCTGTTAATCAACATGTCTTCTCAAATCATCGATTCGCATTCTGTCTCCTCGACCCATTCGCAATATCAATCGCCCTTTACCCAGCGCTACGGCACCGATGCCATGCGTGCCATCTGGAGCGAGCGCAACAAGCGGCTGCTGTGGCGGCAACTGTGGGTGGCGCTGGCCGAGGCTGAGTGTGATCTGGGGATTGTGGCGGCCAATCAGGTCGACGATTTGCGCGCCCATGCCGGGGAGGTCACCGATGCCAGCATCGCTCGCGCGCTGGAGATCGAGCACGAGATTCAACACGATTTGATGGCCGAGGTGCGTGCCTTTGCCGAGCAGTGCACGATCGGCGGCGGAATCATTCACCTTGGGGCCACCTCGATGGACATCGAGGACAACGCCGATGCACTCCGGCTTCGGCAGGCGCTCGACCTCACGATCACGGCTTTGGGCAAAGTGATGGCGGCGCTGAGTGAGCAGGTGGAGCGCTACGCCGATCTGCCGGTGATGGCGTTTACGCATTTGCAGCCGGCCGAGCCGACCACCCTCGGATATCGGCTTGCTCAGTATCTGCAAGACCTATTGATGGATCACGCCCAGCTCACCCAGGTGCGGGCCAACATTCGCGGCAAGGGTTTTAAAGGTGCCGTGGGAACATCGGCCTCATATATGGAGTTGACGGGAGACGACGGTACGCAGTCGTCCGTCGTCGGTCGTCCGTCGTCGCTGGAGACTGCGGTCATGTCCAGAATTGGCCTGGAGGCGTTTGTAGCGACGACGCAGACGTATCCGCGCAAGCAGGATTTGCTGGTGGTCAATGCGCTGGCCGGCGTGGCCCAATCGCTCTACAAGTTTGCATTTGATCTGCGCGTGTTACAGTCGCCGCCGATAGGCGAGCTGGCCGAGCCGTTTGGGGCCAAGCAGGTCGGCTCGTCGGCCATGCCGTTCAAGCGCAATCCCATTCATTCAGAAAACATTAACTCGCTGGCGCGCTATGTGGCGACGCTGCCGCATGTGATGTGGGACAACGCCGCGCACTCGTTGTTGGAACGCACATTGGATGACTCGGCCAACCGGCGGATTGTGCTGAGTGAAGGCTTCCTGGCGGTGGATCAAATTTTGCGCACGGCGTTGCGCATCGTGTCCGGCCTGCGGGTGAACGAGGCTCAGATTCGCCGCAATATGCAGACCTATGGGCCGTTTGCCGCGACCGAGAAGCTGCTGATGGCGGTCACCAAAGCGGGCGGCAATCGTCAGGAATTCCATGAAGTGATTCGCGAACATTCATTGAGTGCGTGGGCGAAAATTAATGCCGGTGAGGCGAACCCACTGGTGGCTGCTTTGTGCGCCGACCCGTTGGTCACCCGGTATGTATCTGCGGAAACGGCGGCCAGCGTGTTAGTGGCCGATGTGTATGTGGGTGATGCGCCGCAGCGTGCGCGCCAGGTGGTGGCGATGTGCCAGACTGCGTTGAAGTCGTGAGAGTTGTATTTGCCGGCCGCATTGCTTTCGAAAGTATTTCGCCGGGGGTGCAGCATACTGCATCTCTGCAAAGGTTGAGGTGACTTTTAGAATCACTACAACCTGATTAAGTTGAACTATGACTGAACAAAATGTGATTAGCGCATCCCATCTGGCCAAATCATTTGGCGCGGCCAAAGCCGTGCGCGATGTGAGCTTTGATGTGCGCACGGGCGAAATCTTTGGCTTGTTGGGTCCGAATGGAGCCGGCAAGACCACGACCATTCGCATGATCCTGGACATCTTCAAGCCCGATCGCGGCACTGTGACTGTGTTGGGTGGCGCGATGACCGATGCTAAAAAGGATCGCATTGGGTACCTGCCTGAGGAACGTGGCTTGTATAAGGATATTTCGGTCGAGAACTGCGTGTTATATCTGGCGGAGTTGAAAGGAGTGCCGCGGGCCGAGGCCAAGATCCGCGCGGCGCAGTATTTTGACCAACTTGACCTGACCGAGCACAAGCGCAAGAAGGTGCAGGACCTGAGCAAGGGTATGCAGCAGAAGGTGCAGGTGATGACGACGCTATTGCACAGGCCGTCCCTGATCATCATCGATGAGCCGTTTAGCGGCCTCGACCCGGTGAACACCCGGCTGGTGCAGGACATGCTCTTGCGTGAGCGCGACAAGGGCACCACCATCGTCATGTCAACCCATCAGATGTATCAGGTGGAGGAGATGTGCGACCGGCTGGTGTTGATCAATCAGGGCGACAGCGTGCTATACGGCGCGGTGGACGAAATTCGGCGGCGCTATGCCGACAATGCCGTGCGGGTGGTGGTGCATGGGCCGTTGCCACAGATTGAAGGCGTGATCGAAACCAGCCGCAAAGGTGACGCGCATACGTTGAGCCTGGGTGCAGAAGTGACGCCGCAACAGGTGCTGAGCATTCTGGCCAACACACCCGGCCTGCTGGTTGAACGATTCGAGCTGGCCTTGCCGACGATGGACGACATCTTTGTGCGCGTGGTGGGTGGCAAGATTGTGCCTGAGAATGGCCGTGTGGTTGCAGAAACGGTGGCACAGAATACTCATGCGTAAGTTATTGTTGATTGCCTGGCACGAGTACAAGAAGCATGTGTTGCGCAAGCGCTTTCTTGGCGCGCTGTTGGCGCCGCTGCTGTTCATCGCCATCGGCGGCATCATCGGCTTTATCACCCTGCAATCCTTCTCCGAGAGCGACACCGGTGTGGTGGGCTATCTAGACCCGTCCAATGCACTGGCGAAGGCGTATAAACCCACCAGTCCCGAGACACAGATTGAATTTCGCCGGTTCGAGAGCAAAGCCGAGGCCGATGCGGCCTTGAACCGCGAACAGATTCGTGCCTACTATGAGCTCGCGCCCGACTTTGCGCAGAGTGGGCGCGCCGATCTGTTTTATTGGAAGCGCGACATTTCCGGCGATGTGCGCGATGATTTTGAGACCTATGCCCAATCGGCCTTGCTCAGTGGTGTGAACCCGCAAATTGCCACACGGCTGGCGCAGGGCATCGACTTTACTTTTGAGACACCGGATCGATCGCGGGCATTTGGTGAGAACAACATCGTCGGATTTGTTTTGCCGTTCGTGTTCGGCCTCATGTTTTTCGTGGCGCTGTTTGCCGGCGCGCAATACCTGATGCAGGCCGTGATCGAAGAAAAAGAAAATCGCACCATGGAAGTGATGGTGACGACGGTGACGCCGACGCAACTCATGGGCGGCAAAATTCTGGGCCTGGGCGCGTTGGGGCTGACCCAGGTGGCGGTGTGGCTCATTGTGATGGCAGCGGCTTTGGCGGTGGCGGGCCAGCAGTTTAGCTTTTTGCAAGGCGCCAGCATTGCGCCTGAGTTTATTGCCGTGGCGCTGGTGCTGTTTGTGCTGGAATATGTGCTGTTTGGCGCGGTCATGGCCGCCATCGGCGCGGCCGTGCTCGACCAGAAACAGGCCCAGCAATACATGGGACCGTTTGTGCTGCTGGCCATCTCGCCCGAGTTTTTTATTCCGGTAATCTTTCTCGATCCGAATGGCGTGATCGCGACTGTGTTGACGTTGTTCCCCTTCACTGCGCCGCTGGCACTGGTCTTTCGCTACGGCATCACCACCGTGCCGGTCTGGCAGATTGTGGTCGCTATTGCGTTGCTGATTGTGTTTGCGGCCGGTGCGTTGTGGCTGGCTGGCCGGGTGTTCCGCCTGGGCATGTTGCAATACGGCAAAGCCCTGGCGTTTCGAGAGATTGTGGCTGAGGTGAGGAGCTAGACGCATGCAAAAAATCCTGATTATTCTGCGGCATGAATTTCTCACCATCGTTACCAAGCCCAGTTTTTGGATTGGGCTGCTGGTTGTTCCCGTGATTACCGGTGTCATCTTTGGAGTGATTGCAATTGGTAGTATCGCGGCCGCAGCGGCAACGTCTGCCCGCAAGAGTGCCGAGGCTCCCAAACCACAGGGCTATGTGGATCTGAGCAGCCTCATTGATGCGCAATACATCACTGGCACGACACCGATCAAGCCCTTTGCGGATGTATCTGCTGCGCAGGTTGCCTTGAATAACCGCGAAATCAGCGGCTACTATCTGGTGCCGCAAGATGTGCTGACTACGGGTGATGTGAAATTTATCTCCAACGAGTTCAGCCCGTTTGAAGACATGTCCAAGACTCAGGATTTTCGGCGCGTGCTGGAGCTGAGCCTATTGCAGGGTGATGCCGCACTATTGCAACGGATTCAGCAGCCTGTGGATTTGCAGGCGCGCACCTCAATCGCACCGGCCGAGCAACCACGCAATGTGTTTGGCGATTTTTCGCCGTTGCCATTTGCCGTGTGCCTGCTGTTCTTCATGGTGCTAATCACGGCCTCGTCATATTTGATGAACACGGTCAGCACCGAAAAAGAAAATCGGGTGATGGAAGTGCTCATGTCGTCGGTGACGCCGATTGAGTTATTGACCGGCAAGATTCTAGGGTTGGGTATTCTCGGCCTGATTCAACTGGCGCTGTGGTTGGTGTCGGGGCTTTCGATTGCGCAAAATCCCGTTGTGGCGTCCTATATCGGCCCGATCTCGGGCGTTGCGGTGGCGTGGTCGGTGCTCTACTTTGTATTCGGTTACCTGATCTATGCGGCACTGATGGCAGGTCTGGGCGCGCTCATGCCGGGCACTAAAGAAGCCAGCCAGTATGTGTTCTTCATCATGCTTCCGCTGCTGATTCCGCTCTATCTCAATTCGGCCATCACCAACGACCCCAACGGCACTCTGGCCACGGCGTTGAGCCTGGTGCCATTGACCTCGCCCATCGTCATGCCCATGCGACTTGTGGGTGAAGGCGCGCCGCTGCTCCAGATTTTGGCCGGCCTGGCCCTGCTCATCATCGCCGTCCTTGTCACCATCTGGCTGGTCGCCCGCGTCTTCCGCGCCCAGGCTTTGCTCTCGGGCAATAAGCCCAGCCTGGCGTCGCTCGTGGCGGCGATTAGGAAGTAGGGGAGAGATTTAAGATGTCAGAAGTCAGACATCAGATATCAGACATCAGACAAGAACTCAGTGCAAAACCATCTGACTTCTGACTTCTGACTTCTGCAAACTCTCCCCATGAACATCGCTCTCGGCGCATACCTCATTAGCGGCACGCCTGGCTACCGGCAGGCGGGTGTTCATCAGTATGCGCGCTTTGTGCTGGAGGCGTTGGCGGCCTATGGTGGGGAGGCCACGTTCACGGCATTGGTCAGCCCCACCGCATTGAGTGAGGTGAGGCAGGTGTCACCGCCCATCCAC
>JBBQST010000056.1:0-13684 GCA_038213625.1 Thermoflexales bacterium | reverse complement strand
CGCGCCAGACTGGGCGACGAAACCGGCCAAACCCACGCCGACCTGGATCAAGTGGTTGCCGGCGCGTTGGCAAGCCAAATTGCAAGAGGCGATGAAGGAAGAGCCAACGCCGGCGCTGGTACCGATGCAGGATGTGCGAGGCCAGCTTGTGCGGCCGCTGCACGACTACAGCGACAAGGCCATTGGTGTGGTGCGCATTGAAGGCACCATCACCCGCGGCAGCAGCGTTGAGTCGCCGGTGCCGTTGCCTTTTTTAGATAGCGGCACGGCCGGCTCCACCTCAGTCTCGCAACTTATTCGTCAGGCCGAAGCGGACAAAAATATCGCGGCGGTGATCCTATATGTGAACTCGCCAGGTGGCGATTCATTGGCCTCGGATTTGATTGCGCGCGAGGTGCGCCGGTTGCAAAGTAAAAAACCAGTGGTGGTCTACATGGGCGGCGTGGCGGCATCCGGTGGCTATTACGTGGCCGCGCTGGCCCAGCGCATCGTGGCCCAACCCATGACCATCACCGGCAGCATCGGCGTGTTTGCGCTCAAGCCCAATACACAGGCCGCATTTGGCAAGCTGTTGCTGCATCGCACCCTGCTCAGGCGCGGCGAACACGCCGGCATGTTCAGCGATGCCACGCCGCTCAGTGAGGGCGAACATGCCGCGCTGGAAGGCTCGGTGGCGCGGGCCTATCATGATTTCAAGCACATCGTGGCCGAGGGCCGCCGGCTGGACTATGACACGCTGGAGCCGCTGTGTGGCGGCCGGGTGTGGACGGGCGAGATGGCCCACGAGCGGCAACTGGTGGATGTGCTGGGCGGTTTCCCGCAGGCGGTGGAAGAGGCACGCGTGCTGGGCGGGTTGCCCAGCGACAAAAAAACTCGCGCCGTTCTGGTGGAACCGCCGCGCGAGTTTGTATTGCCGAAGCCGTTTGAAGCGAAGCAGGCCATCCGCGAAGCCGCACAGGTTTATGCCGATGTGCGCGGGCTGGTCATTCAAACGCGCTTGTGGGCGTTATTGCCGTTTGGAACTTCAAAGAGTTCGTAATTTTCAGGCAGATTCAAGGCAGATTCCGCGAATGCCTTGCGATGATATTGGGCACAGCAGGCTCAAGTGCAGCCGGCTTGCACACCAGCGAAGGGCCGTAACGCAGCATCAGCATCACGGCCACCACCCATCATACTGAATGCCATTCAGAATGCCATTCACCACCGGTTTGTGGCAGGGCTGCCTCTCCAAAATATTGCCCCTTTGCATGGACTGGCCTGAGTACTATTAACCACGTGACACTCTCTGACCTTCAACGCATCGAAATTCAGGCGAACACCCTATTCACCCACGACGGCAACGGCCGCATCCTCACCGACAACGAACCCGATGGCGCTGCCGCACCGCGTTTCTTCCTGGGTCGAACCCCGGCCGGCCACATCTGCCGGTTTCGTCACGACGTTCCTGAGGAGATCGTCCAGCAGATGAGATTGTGGGTCGCCCGCGAACCCATTCCTGGTGACCTGCGCGAACGGCCGCTGTATTTGGAGACTTACCAGAAAATTCTTGAGTCGCACGCGCCGATTCAAAATATCTATCACGGCCCGGCCTACCACTTCCCCGCAACCATCACTGCACCTGAAGGTGTCACCGCCACGCGCATGACCCGCGACAACGCCCAGGCGCTTCAACCCGACTTCCCCTGGCTGTTCTCGCAACTAGACGAGATGCCACCTGTCTTTGCAGTCTTGCAGGAGGGCAAGGCTGTAGCAGCATGCTTTAGCTCGCGCTTTCCCGGCGTTGCCAACGAGGCCGGTGTCAACACCCTGGAAGGTTTTCGTGGACAAGGCTATGCCGCGGCCGTTGTGGCCGGCTGGGCCACGGCCATTCGTGCGCGGGGCGTCATGCCGCTCTATGGCACCACGTGGAGCAACCTAGCCTCACAAGCCGTGGCCAGAAAGCTGGGGCTGGTACTGTACGCCGATGACTTGCATATGAGGTAATCGTTCCTCCTCTTCGAAATGAAACCTGGCAGATGTGCGTGCTTGAATCAAGGAAAAGGCGCAAGCCCCTCGGCCTGCACCACCCAGGTGCCATCGTCAGGAAAGCCGGGGGCATGTCGCGCAGGTCCACCATCCCAGCCGGCGGCCATCATCGCGACGGCCGATAACAGCCCGCCATTGCCAGGCAGATATAGCGGCAGGAATGACGGGATTTGCAGGTTGTAGTCATTAGACATTATTGGGACTAACAAAACGCGTTGTCGTAGGGGCGAAGCAGTCGCCGCCCAGGTCTATGTTCACAGTAGTTTTGTAGGCGCATGCATCGCCCCAACCGTGGCAAATCTTTATTCCCAATAATGTCTATTGGGCAGGCAGGTGTTCTTGGGCATCGGCATCAACAGGCCATCAATTGCGCCAGACGCATCGCCCAACCGTGCCGCGCACATCGCCAGCCTGGGGTAATCCCAACCCCAGGTGCTCGGCCACTCCCAATCCGCCTTCACACTGTCCAGGGTTCGGCGCATCGCCTCTGGGTCGATGAGCGGGGTGTACGGGGCCGTCTCGATGGCCGGATAGACCCCATCCCGTGGCTTCGGCGCAGCCAGCCCGTTCTTGATGCGCTCCCAGTCTGGGTCGCGTTTCAGCCCGAAACGTTCGCGCCGCGCGAATCGACGCCGGCGCAAAGGCTATTGGGAATTCGAGCACATCAGACCCTGGTGCGGCAAGCCTGAATTGGTGCGCGCCGGTCTGACTGAATTCGCCATGGCCATTCCAGGCGAAGGTGCAGTAATAATTGACCCGAGGCGGGGCCATCGGCAAAAGTATCGGCCGGCAGCATCGCATAGCCAACCAGTTCTGTCTTGGGCGCAGTTTGCGCATGTGCCGCTTCCAACGCCGAGCCTGCCACCAAACTCAATGTGAGAAATGCAAGCCCAAATTTTTGAGCATGTGATCTCCTTGTTTCTTGTATTGCAAACCAAGCGCTAGAGATACGGCATGAACGTTAAGGCATGGTCGAGTTGAGATGGCTTTCAGATTAAGCCTGAGTCTTTAGGACGATTCAACGTGTCATAACATGCTGACAAATACGGCTTAACATGGCAGCGTCACAATGGTTTCGACTGTCTGGCAGGGCCGATTCGCCTGCGCTGGATGCGAAATCATCATGCGAATTGTCCTTGTCACCGAGACCTTCCTGCCGCGTGTGGACGGCGTCACCAACACGCTGTGTCACGTGCTCTCCTACCTGAGCAAGCGCGGCCACGACACGCTCTTGTTCGCGCCCAAGGGTTCGCCCGCGCGCTACGGCGCAACACGAATCGTCTCGTTCGACGGTCTGCCGTTTCCACCCTATCCCGATTTCAAACTCATCTCGCCAACGGTCAATCTGGCTCACCACTGGCGCGACTTTCAACCCGATATTGTGCATGTGCTCAACCCCATTACGCTGGGCCTGGGTGCCATTCGCCGCGCCAAAATCATGCGCCTGCCCACGGTGGCCTCGTATCACACCAATGTGCCCAGCTTTGCCCGTCATTGGCGGTTGGGTCTCTTCAGTGGCGTCATGGAATCCTATTTGCGCTGGATACACAATCAAGCACATCTAAATCTTTGCCCATCCGAACATACCCGCATGCAACTTAAGCAAGCGGGCTATCTACGCCTCAAGGTGTGGAGCCGTGGCGTTGATACGCAACATTTTCACCCCGACCAAGGCAGCCTGGCCTGGCGCCAGCGCCTGACTGATGGCCATGACAGCGCCCCGATCTTGTTGTTCGTAGGACGGCTGGCCTACGAAAAACGCATTGATTGGATTCGGCCAGTGCTGGATGCGGTGCCGAACCTGCGTCTTGCCATCGTGGGGGATGGGCCGGCTCGGGGATATCTACAATCCGTCTTCGCAAATACGCCCACCACGTTTCTGGGCGCATTGCACGGCCAGGATCTGGCGCAGGCGTATGCCTCGGCCGATTACTTCGTCTCTCCCTCCAGTTGTGAAACGTTTGGCAACGTCGTCCTCGAAGCCATGGCTTCGGGTTTGCCGGTCATTGCCGCGAACACCGGCGGCCAAACCGAGTTCTGTGTGCACGGCAAAAACGCCCTGTTATTCGATGCCAACAGCCATGGCGATCTGGTCGCGCGAGTGCAGGAAATCATGGGGCGGGTCAGTTTTGCGCGGGGGCTGGCGCAGGCCGGCCGCGCAACAGCGTTGGCCCGCAATTGGGATGGCGTGTTGGATGGCCTGGTCGAAAGCTACGAAACGGTGCTGGCGCAATCTGCCTATGAATATCGAAGTTACACCTACGCCCTCCGCAACACGCCCCCGCCCGTCCACACGGCTTCCACTGCCGCACCTGATCGCACTCCTCGTCTTTAGTTTCGGCCTCACGCTTGTCACCAGCACGTTGGAGCCCGTTGCCGCTGGAATGCCGAGCAGATGAAAGAATTTTTGACCGCGCAAAAACCAGCGATAGTAAGCAGCAAAAGAAGGCTTGATATCCTGAGCATCGTGATTGATGTATTTACTGCCGATGATGGCGCCGACGGTGGCACGATGATCGGCAAGCTCAGACAGATGCGTGAAAAACGCGGGCGAAAAGGTCACATCGGCGTCGGTGAATAGCAACCAGGGTGTGCGTGCCAACTCTGCACCGACTTGCCGCGCACGCGTGACATTGCAGCGTTGCTGAATGAGTTGCGTGTGATGGGGCCGCAATTTTGAGATGAGTTGAGCCGTGTCATCGTCGCTGGCATCAACAACAATCAACGGCACTTGAGGGGGGAGCGCGTTTAAGAAACGGGCGATGTTGCGTGCCTCGTTTCGTGTCGGCAGGACGATTGTGATGTGATCGAGATGCAATCCAATCCTCCTATGCCTGATCCAGGTTCCACTTAGCGGCCTTGCGTTTTCGCAAATGTCGGCGCTTGCAATCCATCCACCTGGACCATAGGCCGTGAACAGGTGATCGCCCAACGGATGAATTCACGCACGCCGCGCTGACGCATGCCGCGCCACCACATTTTCAGATGGTCTGTGGTGCGCCAGTAACTGCCGCCCCACTGGGTATGGCCGTGCTGAATGGCGTCATACAAATCTTTAGCTGTGTTTTCGGCACTCCCATTAAATAGCGTATAACCTCGCCCAATCGTTGCCAGGCTGTGCGAATCGCTGTTGCCTAGCATGGTTTGTTTACGTTGCTGCGCCACACGTACGGCATGATGATTGCACCCGCGCTCTGTGCGATACACACCGGCGTTAAACACTTCAATGCCATCAAACGCCCAGCCTTCCAATGTGGGGTTGCGGCGGCCCAAAGAAGCCACCAGATGATCAAATGGATGCGGCGCAATGGCCAGGCCACCTTGTGCATGAATGGCGCGAATGGTTTCTGTGGCAGAGCGGCCGCGAGGCAGGGGCTCGTGAATATAGAGGGCGAGCAAATGGCCATCCGCTGTGCTGACTTCCTCGCCGATGATGACCTGAATGCCGTAGTGGCCGGCCAACTTCGAGGCCTGCACGGCTCCCTCGATGCAATCATGATCGGTGATGGCGATGACGTCGAGGTCGGTATTCTCGGCGACGTGCTGGAGCACTTCTATGACCGTGGCAGTGCCGTCGCTGTGCGTGGTGTGGATATGAAGATCAGCCTTCATGCCTCCACAGTAGCAAGACTATGTTTAGGGTCTGCGAACCCGGCGTTAAATTGAGATGAATCCGTCGCAATATGGAGCGTGGCAAATTTCGAAATGACCCGCGCAATGTGCAGGGCTGAATCGGGTTGGGCCAGCGCCGCCGAGGCACGCTGCAAACATTGCAAGGTGTCCGGTAGCTGTAGCCATTGCGCGAGTTGCTCCACGACCTTGTGTGGCGATGGACACCATGCGCCGGCACCTTGTTTCACCACATAGTCAATGTTGCCTGTTTCCTGGCCCGGCACCGCGTCATACAACAAGATCGGCAACCCCGCCACAAACCCCTCGCAAATGCTGCCTGGGCCGGCCTTGGTCACCAACACATCGGCATTGCCCATCAGCTCGGGCACGTTCTCGCAAAATCCGAGTACGTTCATCGGCACCTGAGTATGTGTGCGCAACAAGACCTGGCGTGCCTGCGTGTTGCGACCACACACCACCACCAGGCGGATCGGCAGCGTGCTATGCGCCAGCGCCAGTGCCGTTTCAATCAGCCGGCCCATGCCATCTCCACCACCCATCACCAAAACAGAGATGCGCCGCGATGCATCTGCGGCGTCATTCTTTGGCTGGGCGCGGCGCTGTTGCACTCGTGCAGCAAAATCGGGCAGAACGGGCTGGCCGGTCACCGTGATCTTGTGTGGGGCAATCCGATTTTGAATGGCGCGTTGGCGCGCCTGAGCCGTTGGCACGCAGTAGTGATCAACTTTGGGCGACCAAAAGCCGGCATGCACCGTGACCAGATCGCTGACCACGCTGAGCACGGCCGCGTTGGGTGCATATCTCTTGATGATGCCCGGCACCACCTGATTCACAATTGGATGACAGGAGACATACAGGTGGGCCGGGTGTTGCTGCACGAACTGCCGCGCATGTTCCCGCCCCTTCCATTCAATGTAATGGCGCGCAGTCGTCGTATGCCAATAATTATTCGTCACTCGCCAGAAGGCCTGGTAGGTGAGGCGGGCGCGATTGACAAAAAATGGATAGGCGATTTCGGCCTTGTTAAAGGGGTACGGCATGAAGGCCGTGCCATTGACCAATTGCAGATCGTAGCTGGCACCATACATCTGCCGCAGCGCCTGTTGCACCGCCTGCGCTGTGCTGCGATGTCCGCCGCCGGTGTCGGCATAGAGCAATACGATCTTTTTGGATGGTGTCATGATTGCGGGCTCAGGAAAATAGGGTTTGTAAGTGCGCGCATGTTGCCATTGGCCTCGCGGAGTTCGGCACAGCACCAGGTGGGTTCAGTCACTTTCAGTGCCCAACCGTGTTGCCCTTTTGATGCGGGTCGCAACGTCAGCTTCGGCTCGCCGTTGACAATCAGCCGCAACGCATCACTCGGTTGCGCGGCATCCCAACACACCGTGAGGGTGACCTGATCTGCTTCAAGCCGATCGCCCATCATCGCGGTTTCGTTGGCGGTGTTGCGCGCAACCAGTTCAAGTTTCGGCCCCGTGCTGAGGTAGAGATGCCCTTGCCGAATCGCGCCCAAAATTGCCGCTTCGCTCAGTTCATCGGCATACACCACATCCAGCCCCGGCTGAATCTCAAGCGACGCCGGCCCGTGTGTATCGGTGCCGGACGTGGCAACCAGGCGATGGCCTTGATTGAGCCATTGGTAATACAACTGCAAGGCGAGTTCATTGCGGCTGGCCGGCCACACGCCGCTGTTCCACACCTCCACTAATTTGGCGTTGCCGGGCATCATGTCATCGTAGGCCCAATCACAACCGGTGCAAATCGGGTCGCCTTCGGTCATCGGATGCGCAATCACAAATGTGCCGCCCACGGCTTCTACCTCGCGCGCGATGTCGGGCATGCTGCGCGTGTCACTCACCCGCCAGTCAATCCAGTCTTTCACGCCCAAAGCCAGTGCATGCCCGTAGAACGTGGTGAGTTCAATCCCGCCCATCGTCAGGAGCTCGGGTGCGGCCAGACCGCGCATCTGGGCCAATGCCGAGGCTGTGTTGTGGTCGCTCAATGTCACAAAATCCATGCCGCGAGCTCGGGCTTCGGCCAGCAGATCCGGCACGTCCCAGTCGCCATCGGAGTGAAACGTGTGCGCGTGCAGATCGCCCTTGAACCAGCGGGGGATGGAAGGGGAGACGGAAGACGGAGGACGGGAGACGGGCGGAGTAGACACTTCCGTCTCCCGTCCTCCGTCTTCCGTCTGTGCTCCAACATCTATCTCCATTACGTAGTGCAACGGCTCGTCCGGCAACACCATGTTGGTGTGAATCATCGCCTGCCACAGGCCGGGCTGAATGGGGCCGGCCACAAACCCAAAGGTCGCGGCGTGTTCATTAACCTCTATGTGATGTAGCCGCCGATTTCCTTCGACCAGATCGCCGGGATAGTGCCTTGAGCCGCGGGCCTGAGCTGGATCGAACAGGCTGATGACGAGGTGATTGTCAACGCCATCCACTTTGGCGGGGCCATAGGTCATGTGAATGACAATGCCGGTCGCGCCCGGCGGCACCTCGAACGCATGCGTAATATGCCGTTTGCAATCGGCCTGGGTCAGCGTATTTGAGAAAGTAAAGGTGTTCATCAAATTAAAACCTCACAGCGAAATTCGCTCACCGATTGCCGGCACTCGCACGTGGCCGGGCATATGGTGCGAGTGCCAGGCCGCCTGAGCATGGGTCTGCCACTCAGCGTCCAGCCAGCCAAATCCATCGCCGCGATCATCCTCGTGGCCGCTCAAGTGCATCAGTAATGTTTCGCGCGGCGCGAGTGCGCGGACAAAGGGCAGTTGCGTGTGAAACGAGGCGTGGCTGGCCGGCTTGCCCGCCGGTGATGATGCATAGCGCCAGGTGTTGCAATCGATGCACAACACATCGGCATCGCGGGCCAGTTGAATTGCCGCTACATGGGCATCGCTGTGTGGCTGTGTAATCCAGGTGTTGGTGTTGTCCATGTCCCAGAACAACACCGCTTTGCGGCTGGCAGTCTGAATGACAAAGCCGGCACAACTTGGCCGGCGCTGGGTCACATGGTCATGGGCCATATCGGCGCTGCTGTGGTGCAGGGTGATGGGCGTGATGTGTAAATCGGATTGTGCCAGTGGAACAGGCGCGAGCGGCGTGCCCGCATCGGTGAATCCTGGAGCGATCACGGGATCGGCAAATGTGCGCCATGCGCTGCCGTGTTCGTGCGCCAACCATTGGGCCGAACCTTCGCGGCACCAGATGCGCACGCGCTCGAACGGTTGCCCGCGCCGCGCACATGTGCGCATCCAGCCGGCCCCAATTCGCCCCAGTTCGTTGCTGTGATCAGAGTGCCAGTGGGTGAGCAAAATCCAGTCCAGCCGAGCCCGCACCCCTTGTAGCAAGGGGTTGGCCGCCAGACTGTCGGAGATACCGTAGCCGCAATCAATCAACGCGTGAAATGCCGTCTGAGTGTCATTGGCTTGTGTGCCGATCAAGGACATGGAGGTGTTCGCGGCCCGCTCTTGCCGCATGCAACGCGGACAGCCGCAACCAAATTCTTTTGGGAAAGCATTGTCCAAACCATTGATCGTGAGTGAGTAATTCATTAGACGTTATAGTGATGTGATTGTGGAGGTGAAGTGTTTGCCGTAAAAACTAGGCGTGTGGCAAGGGTGGCGCAACTACTTCGATCCCATTTGAATTCACCTCGACCGGCGCCTGTCCATCCTGATACACCAAATAGCGCGATGGATAAACGTGTAGCAGATCACCCTCACTCACCGGCGTCGCTTTGGACAAATACAGCTTGAGGGTGCCGACGCCCTCCACCGTGGCGCTGGCTTTGCGGTAGTGCCCCAGGTCGGCCACCTGGATGATGCGCGCCGGCCATGTGTGTGCGGATGGAGCTTCGGTGCGCGACGGCATGAAGTCTTCGGGGCGAATGGCGATGCTGACGGTGCCATTGCGGATGCCGGATGGTGAAGGCAGAGTACGTGCACCGAGTTGAATGACATCGCCGTGTGCCTGGCCGGCAATCAAATTCATCGCGCCAATGAAGTCTGCCACAAATAGCGTTTTGGGCTGCGCATATAAATTTGAAGGCTTGTCGAGTTGTTCAAGATTGCCCTTGTTCATCACCGCAATTCGGTCGGCCAGGGTCAGCGCTTCTTCCTGATCGTGCGTGACGAAGATGGCTGTGATGTTGACGCGGCGCTGGATGGTGCGAAGCTCTTCACGCAGCCGCACGCGCAGCAACGCATCGAGGCTGCTGAACGGCTCATCGAGCAACAGAATTTTTGGCTTGAGAACCAGCGCGCGCGCCAGAGCAACCCGTTGTTGCTCACCACCCGAAAGTTGTGCAGGATAGCGTTTGGCGTAGGTGCCCAGCCCCACCAGATCCAACGCTTGCATCACATCGCGGTCAATCTCACGCTTGGCGAGGTGGCGCAGGCGCAGGCCGAATGCGACGTTGTCGTAAACGCGCATATGCGGCCACAGCGTATATTTTTGAAACACCATGGCGGTGGGGCGTTTATTGGGCGGCAGGCGCAACACCGATTGCCCATCGATTTCCACATCGCCCGAGGTTGGCTCTTCGAAGCCGCCAATCATGCGCAGGGCTGTGCTTTTGCCGCAACCGCTGGGGCCGAGGATGCACAGAAATTCGCCATCACCCACATTGAGGGTGAGGTCGTTGACGGCAATCACATCGCCAAATTGTTTGCGCAGGTTGAGTAAGGACAGCGTCGACATGGTGCTAAACCCCAAACCCTTGCGCCACAGTGTTGCCGCGCAAAAAGCGTTGCGCCAACGAGAGCAGCAGCAGCGACGGCAGCCACAGCGCCAGCGAAATAACTGCGCCATATTGCACGACCACGGCATTGTTCGTCAGCGTATACATGATGACGGGCATGGTGCGAATGTTGGGCACGCCGATGAGCAGCGCGCCTTGTGCCTCGTAGAACGTGCTAATGAAGGTGAGCAGCAGTGCCGCAGCCAACGCCGGAAAAACCATGGGCAATGTAATTTGCACAAACACTCGAAACGGCGACGCGCCGACATCCAGAGCCGCTTCTTCCAGCGCGCGATCCACGTTGCCGAAGGCGCTGGTTGGAATCCAGATCATGGTCAGCAGGGTGTTGACCAGTTGAATGAGAACCACACCGGCGAAGGTGCCGACCAGGTTCAAGCGAAAGAACACAACGGCGATGCTGACATACAGGCCGAAGCGCGGGAATGCGTTCGTAGCCAGGAAGGACAAGAGCAAAAATTGCCGGCCGCGAAATTTCAATCGCGCAAATGCGTAGGCGGCGGGTAGACAGATGATTGCCGCAAGGGCCGTGACCGTGAGCGAGAGCGCCAGACTGACCGGCAAGGCCGAGAGAATATCGGCGCGGCCAAACGTCTCACTCCAATAGCTGAGCCCCCAGACCGTCGGCACCAGTGAGGGGTAGCGCCAGCGCTCTGCAAAGGCCCACAGCGTCACCGTGGCCATCGGCCCCAGAATGACGATGCCCAGCACCACGAGCGTGACGATGCCGAATGCTTCCCGCCGCAGTGTTTTCATCGGTCACCTGCTTTGCGCGCAATCGTGCGCACATACAAAATGCCCACGACTGCACAAATCAAAAATGACAACACGGCCTGCGTTTCGGCCTGCGTCTTGTCCAGGAAATCGGTGTAGGTTTGCAACATCATCACCCCCAGCATCTGCGGCTGTGCCGGGCCTAATAAGTAGGGAATGGTGAACGCGCCAAAGATGCCGATGATGTTGAGGCAAAACACAATCAAGGCGGGGCGTTGAATTTGGGGTAGCAAGATGGATCTGAAGACCTGCCAATCATTTGCACCCACATCGCGGGCACTCTCGACTAATGCATCATCCACCTGACGCAGACCGGCGGTGAGCACGAGCACAGTAAATGGAATGTGATCCCAGATGAGCCCAATCACGATGCCGCTGGGTTTGAGATACGGCGAGACGTAACCCGTGAGGCCGATGAGATCGAGCAGTGTTTGCAGGGTGCCGCGTGGGCCAATGAACCGAATGAGTGCGAACGCCAGAATGACGCCGGGCACCACCAGCGGAAATAGCGAGAGCACTTGCACTGCACCGGCAATGCGACTGGTGCTAAAGCGTAAATACAGGGCGATGGGGAAGCACACCACAAACAACGCGCTCACCGTAATCAATGTGGTCTGAACGGTGAAAAGCAGATTGTTGACGCTGACCCGATTGCCAAAGAAGATTTGATAATTGGCCAGCGTGGGCGTGGTGCCGACCTCGCCTTCGATGAAGAAGGTGCGCACCACGGCCTGCCCCGCCGGCAAAAAGATCAACACCAGCATCACAATCAGTGGTGGCGCGATCAGCAGGTAGCCGATAAACGATT
Source organism: Thermoflexales bacterium (assembly GCA_038213625.1). Taxonomy (GTDB): domain Bacteria; phylum Chloroflexota; class Anaerolineae; order J036; family Brachytrichaceae; genus JANMVQ01. Next base: position 1,680 of record JBBQST010000056.1, on the reverse strand, counting down.
GGGGCTGAGAACGAGTGGACTGCATCGGAGTCAACCTCACAGGTTGTGCAGACCTGTGAGGTTTGAATTTGAGTAGGGATGAAGCATCACCCTCATCACCCTGTTTTTAGCTCTCCATCTTGATGTTCGTCGCCACGTTCTCGTACCAACCCTTGTTGCGCGCGGCACCATACTCGCCACCCGGCCAGCTCGGCACATTGGTGGTGATGACGCTGTTGAAGCGCTGTTGCAACTCGGTGGGCAGTGTCTTCCAATCCACGGCCGGGAAGCCACCGATGGTCTCGATCACGCTGACTTGCATTTCGGTGCTGAGCAGGAAGTTGGTCAACTCCAACGCGCCGTCCAGATTGGCCGCGTTCTTCGGCACACTCAAGTGAGCATATCCACCCGGCATCGGCAAGTCTTCGAACTGCACCAGCTTGATGGTTTCAGGCAACACCCCTTTATCCAGGGCCTGAATTGCCTGATCGCTCCAGGCCGAAACCATGCTGATAGAGCCGTTGGCCAGCAGTTGCAACGCGGGCTGGTTGCCGGCAGGGTATGAGCCTTTCTCGAAGGTGAATTCGTGGATGCTGCGCAACAACTCCCATGCTTTGGGATACTCGGCCAGAAGGGCAGGATCGGGCTCGCCGGGCTTGAATTTAGTGGGATCGTTGCCGGTCACTTCGTAAAGCGCGCGGGTGACAAAGTTGCCGCCGCTGCCGCCTTTGTCGGGCCGGCAATACGTAAATTGTCCCGGGTTCTTCTTCACCCACTCGATCAGGGCGGCGAACGTCTTGGGCACATCGGCATCGGCTATCTTTGCGCTGTCGTAGGCCAGCAACACTTGCGAGCCGCGATAGGGTATGTCGTACTTCGAAGTGATGCCAGCAGGATTCAAGTTCCTGGCATTCGGCACTTTGGCGTCGGCCGGATCAAACTCGTACCACAGGCCACCCTTAATGAGCTCGGGGTTGCCAAGCGCATCGTAATCAAATGCTTCGGCTTGCGGGTCGCTGTTGGTTTGCAGCGCTGCCAGTGCGCGCTCGGCCACGGCTTTGGTGCCATCACCCACGCCGCGCACATTCACAAAGTTCAAGGTGTGATTGGCGCTGGCTTTGTCGAACGCAGGTTTGACTACGTTGCTGAACCAGTCCGAGATGTTGGTGTCGCCGTCGCTATATACATTGACCACTTTTTTGTCGCCCGCAGCGGCTGGCGCGCCCGTGGCGGCTGGCACGGCCGTGGCCTCAGTAGGCTGAGCAGCTTCGGTAGCGCCAGGAGCAACCGTTGATGATGTGGGTTGAGCAACCGGCGGAGCGGCACAGGCGGCCAATGCAGCGCCGCTGAACAATGGCAGGGCACGCAAAAGAGTTCGGCGGGGAATTGACTTCATGGGGTCTCCTTAAATTCAACGAGAAATTCAATAGACATTATTGGGAATAACAAAACGCGTTGTCGTAGGGGCGAAGCATTCGCCCCTACCTTGGCAAATCTTTATTCCCAATAATGTCTAATAAGCGAAAAGCCCAGGCAATGAGGATGATGGAGCGGGCCAGGCTGACTTCAAGCTTTCTTCCTGCCTTTAATGTAGTAAGTCGGACTTAAGGAAATATGTCGTGGGGGTTAAAGTTTTTTAACGCAAATCTTTTTGATTCAGTTTGAGGATAGTGCTGATCTGTACTTCGTCTGCTCTTAACA
>JBBQST010000055.1:0-13742 GCA_038213625.1 Thermoflexales bacterium | reverse complement strand
ACTAAGTTAGTGCTCAAAAGTAATAGCCACATTTCAAAACGTCAATTCCTTAAGTGAGTGCAACGTCCAAGGGAAGTCATTGAGTAACCGCGTCATTCCCGCGAGCCCCCGCCTCCGCGAGGGTGACAGGGAATCCAGGTGTAACCCCGACGCTACCGTAACGGGGAGGTCTGGATTCTGCCCCGCAGCGGGGACGCCTGCGCGGGAATGACGGCTTAAGCGATTTGCTTTGACCTACTTCGAGTTGGCATCGTTTTGAAAAGTGGCATTTACTTCTGGTCACTAACTTAGGATTTTTAGGCCGCAACAGGACCGTGAAAAGACCGCAAAACAATTGAATTACGAATGAGTCCTGCAATACTTAATCTGTAGATCATTCTGCCTGCAAAACAAGTTCTGGTTCACAATGCACTCAATCTTCTCTCACAAAATCGCAGGAAATGCCGATTCGAAACCTTTACATATGCTAGTGCGTCAGTTAAAATCTTTGGGCTTTAATTAAGGAGTTGCCCCGTGAATGACGAAACTATGAATACCCAAGAAGCTGTAGCCCTGCCTGCTGAAAGCGAGGTGGCTGAAGTTTCAACCAGCGAAATGCCGTCTGGTGAAATTGCGGCCGAAACCACGCCTGAGGCCGCGCCGGAAGCGGTAGCCGAAACACCGGCATCCGCCGAGGTGCAAACACCGGCTGTGGCAGAGCGCACAGATGCGAGCGCACCCGCTAATCCACTGGATGCGGTGAAGTTGCGCGAACACTTTAAGGGCAAGGTCGCGCGCACCGATCTCGGCGGCGCGTTTGTGGACATCGGCATTGGTGTCGAGGGGTTTATCCACATCTCACAAATGGTGAGTGATAAACCCGTGACCCGTGTTGCTGATTTCCTCAAGCCGGGGGACGAGGTTGATGTTTACGCTGCACGAATCAATGCAGCACGCAAACGCATCGACCTGACGATGATCAAACCACCTGTCTTCGACTGGGATAACCTCGAAGTGGGTCGCCAACTGAACGACGTCAAGGTTGTGGCCGTAGAGAGCTTCGGCGCTTTTGTGGATATCGACGGTCCCAAGCATGGCCTTGTCCCGTTTAACCTGATGCCGAAAGGCGACCGCCCCAAGGTTGGCGATTTGATCCCCATTGTGTGGGTGATCGAAGTCAACCAGGATAAGCGTCGTATCGGCCTCACCATGATTGAGCCGGCGATTGTGCCCTGGGAGCGCATCCGCAAGGGTGAGCAGCACACCGGCCGCGTTACGCGCATCGAGCGCAATGGCGCCTATGTTGATATCGGCGCAGAGCGCGAGGGTCTTATCCGTACCTCATCGCTCGGTGGCGGCTTTGTCAATATGAGCACCATGGTGACTGTGGGTGAGCAGGTGACCGTGCACATCGCCAAGGTTGACACCCAGCGCAAGCAGATTGATCTCACCCTCGACGGCATGGAGACCGAAGACTTCTCGTTGTCCTCCGGCCCCGATGAAGTGATCAGCCCGTTTGCCGTGGCCATGCAGCGCGCCCAGAAGGTCAAGAAAGCCCAGGACCGCATTGCAGCAGCCAAGAAGAACTAAACATCAGTAGTCAGTAATAAGTAGTCAGTAGTCAGTAGTCAGATCCTCTGGCTACTAACTACTGACTACTGACTACTTAATTACTGATTATGGAATACACCGAAGTAGAACGCGAGCGGCTGGCCAAACTGGATCGTCTACGCCAGGCCGGCATCGACCCCTATCCCTCGCGCGCTGCATTTGTCCACGAACGCGTGATGGCGGCCGAAGCCCTCCAGCGGGCTCAACTGCTCAAGTTTGAACCTGCCACTCCACCACAGCCCGAGAACCATCTTGAAACGGGTCCCGTTGCCATCATGGGTCGCATTGTGACCCGGCGAGTCATGGGCAAGGCCAGCTTTATCCAGGTCGAAGACGGCAGCGGCAAAATTCAGTTCTATGCCCGCATCGGCGAGGACTCGATTTCAGCCGAATCGTTTGCGCTTTTCAAAGACCTCGATCTAGGCGATTTCATCGAAGCGCGCGGCCCGCTCTTTATCACCAAGACCGGCGAACCCAGCCTGCGCATCACGGCATGGAACCTGCTCAGCAAGTCCATCAGCCCGTTGCCGATTGCCAAGGAAGAAAAGCAGCCCGATGGCAGCGTGGTTCGTCATAGCGCCTTCAGCTCGCCGGAGCTGCGCTATCGCCAGCGCTATGCCGATCTGGCGGTGAACCCCGATATTCGCAACGTGTTTCGGGTGCGCGCCAGCCTCATCAAAAGCATTCGCGATTTTTTGGACGGCGAGAATTTCCTGGAAGTGGAGACGCCGGTGCTTCAGGCACTTTACGGCGGTGCGGCGGCCAAGCCGTTCATCACCCATCACAACCAGCTCGATCAGGACCTGTATTTGCGTATCTCGTTTGAGCTGTATCTGAAACGGCTGATCGTCGGCAACATCGAACGCGTCTACGAGATTGGCCGCGATTTTCGCAACGAAGGGGTGAGCTTCAAGCACAACCCCGAGTTCACCATGCTGGAGCTGTACGCCGCCTACATGGACATGTATAGCATCATGGACCTGACCGAGCGGATGGTCCAGCACATCGCACAACGCGTCGCGAAGGATAGCAATGGCATGATCGAGTGGCGCGGCCACCGCATCAGCATGATGGAGCCGTGGCATCGCAAAACGTTGCGCGAGGCCATCCTCGAATACACCGACATCGATTACACCCAGTATCCAACCGTCGAGTCGTTGCAAAAAGCCATCAAGGCGGCCGGTCTGGCCTATTCACCCAATGCCAAAACATGGGGCAAGCTGGTGGATGGGTTGATGGGCGATTACGTGGAGAAGAACCTGATTCACCCCACGTTTCTCTACGAATACCCGCGCGACATTTCGCCGTTTGCCAAAAGCAAGGCCGGCGACCCGAACACCGTCGAGCGCTTTGAGGGTTTTGCCGCCGGCATGGAATTGTGCAATGCCTTCAGCGAGTTGAACGATCCCATCGATCAATATCAGCGCTTTCGCGATGAAAGCATGAACGCCGAGGGCGATGAGGCCAACCCGGTGGATGAGGACTATGTGCGCGCCTTGATGTACGGCATGCCAACTTGCGGCGGCATGGGCATCGGCATCGACCGTCTGGCCATGTTATTCGCCGGCAAAGACACCGTGCGCGAAGTCATCCTCTTCCCGCATCTGCGTCAGGACGAGTGAGCCGAAGCGTAGAAGAGGCGGCTGGCTTTTAGCGGCTGGCGGCTGGCAACTAGCCGCTAATCGCCAGCTGCTAGCCGCCTCTTCTACGCTTCTGTCGCGACGCGATCCACCCATTTCGGCATAAAAATGGGCTTGTAGTCGGCGAGCCGTTGCAATAGCACTTGTGGCTCTGTCTCCACCAGCACCATGTCCACGTGCTCGGCTTTGACAAACTTTTCCTCGACGGTGTGCCGCATAAATGTGATGAGCCCATCGAAGTAGCCGGCCACATTCAGCAGGCCGCATGGCTTCAGGTGGTAGCCGAGCTGGCTCCACGTCCACATCTCGAAGAACTCCTCCAGCGTGCCGGCGCCGCCTGGCATGGCAATGAAGCCATCGCTCAGCTCGGCCATCTTCGCCTTGCGCGTGTGCATGTTCGAGACGACGTGCAGTTCGCTCAGTCCTTTGTGGTCGATCTCTTTCTCAATCAGCGACGTCGGCATCACCCCAATCACGTTGCCGCCGGCCGCCAGCGCTGCATCGGCCACCGCACCCATCAAGCCCACACTGGCCCCGCCATACACCAGCGCGAGGCCGGCCTGGGCCATGCAGGTGCCGAGTAACTTTGCCTGCTCGATGTAGATGGGTTGCGCGCCGCTGCTGGAGCCGCAATACACACAGATTGATTTCATAAGGTTCATTCAAGTCTTGGTTGTTGAAAGCAACAGAAATATCTCACGCAAAGACGCTAAGGCGCAAAAGATAAAGAAACAAAGGTGTTACCCCGCCGATTCTTCTTTGCGCCTTAGCGTCTTTGCGTGAGGTTTCTCCGGCTAAGTAAACCGCTAAGTAGGTCTTCAAAAGAAATTGATCGTCAGTTGATGGGTTGCCGTAAGGACAAATGTGCAATAAGCCTTCGTTGGGGCGCAGCAAGCTGCGCCCCTACCATGTCAGATCACGTAAAGAACTTTTGCCGACCTACTTAGATTTTTCACTCGATGACTGCAAGAAGTTTTTGTAGGTAGGATGCATCGCGATCAGGCATCTCCGGGTTGATGCGCGCGCCTTCGTTGAGGAAGTGCCTGAAATCCCGGCCCATGGCCTGGCCGCGCGCCGTGTGCATGTCGAGGGCGTAATCGGGAATGGTGGGTTGTGCATCCGTGCGGCTAAAGGTGTTGATCATCTCGTCGGTGCTGCGGTCTTTCTGGCTCGCGCACAAAACCCGCACCGCCTGGATGGGAAACAGGCCACGATCACCCTCGCCGTAGTTGTAGCGCTGGGCCATCTGCCACAGCGTGTGCACCAGCACCGGCGCATTCACATTGCCAAAGCCGATGTCCTCGACCGAGATCACGCACAGCCGGTCCCAGAGCTTGCGCTCCAGCTCGGGGCTGGTTTTGATCATCTCGTAGGCGAGTAAGCAGGCATTCTCGGCATTGCCGCGCCGCACTTCTTTTTGCAGCGCCGAGATCACTTCGTCGGCCGCGAGGCCATGAATCGTCTTGACCTGAGTCCAGGGATCGAAAGCAGTTTGCATGGTTGTTTTTATCGTGCTTCTGCTCGGAGCGGATTTTGGACAGAATTTACAGAATGAAACAAAATGAAGAAGGAGAATAACCCTCTGCATTTTGTTAAATTGTGTAAATTCTGCCCAAAATCCGCTCCGAGCGCTAATGAACTTAACAGGTTAAATGTCTTTACAAATTGAGACCCGCGTGGCCATTTAGATTTTGTGCTCTAGCGCGCAAACGCATTGAACGGATTCACATGCGTGATCTGGTGAATCGTCGCCGCATCCACGCCGGCCGCTTCCAGCTTGGGTAGAAACACCTTGTGCAAATACGTAAACGGCTTGGGTGTGCCGCCGCCGGGCTGGGCCGGATCGAACCAGCCACGATCCTGGCTGAGCAGGAGCTGGGTGACATAGCCGGCATCCAACATGCGCAAAACGCGATCAATCACCCATTCATCCGGCTGAATTCCAATCCAGTCATATTCAATCCAGGCGCCGCGCCCGGCCACTGACAGGTTCAGCGCAAAGTCCTCCTCGGCGCTGGCATGAATGGCGATGAAGCGATGCGGGGTATACCCCATCTGCTCGATGATGTTGAGCTGATCGTGAACAACCCGGCCCTTGATCGTGTGGCTACCGATGACAGCATTGACCTGGACGGCCGCTCGGGCAGCGGCGCGCAATATTTTCGCTTCGACTGGCGTGATGCCGTCGTCACCCGCGCTCAGCTTCACCCACGCCGCCTGCACCCCACTGCCTTCGATGGTGCCTTGCAGCTCGCCCAGCATCCAGTCCAGCAAGGCACCCTCACTGGCGTCCAACGCCCACTGCGGCACCCAGGGCTCGCGGTAGATGCCGGTCGGCACCACCAGTGGAAATTGAGTCGCGCGAGACACGGCCTCCAGCAGATCGGCCCGACGGCCCACACCCACCGGCGTGCATTCCACCAATGCGCCAACGCCTAACGCTTTGAGTTGCATGAGTTCCGGCTGCATGAGCCGAATTACATCTTCGGCTTCGGCCTGGGCATAGCCGGGTTGATCGGGCGTGCGCAAATCTACAAACACATGCTCGTGCGGCAAAATTGCATCGACTTCGTCGGCACGTTTGGGGCCGAGCGTGGTGATGAGTTGAGTCATGGCCGCATTCTATGCGCTCTGCAAGCCTATTTGGCCTCAGCCGCAACCCATGTCTCTGAAAACGCTAGAAATGCGGAACTGTAGGTTTCGCCCACGGGTCGATGCACTTCACCTGCGGCTGGTTTGCCGTTCACCAGAATACTGCCTTGCGCGCAGTGGCAGATCACGGCAGAGACATCGTAGGGCAGGGGGCCGCTGGTGTTGTAGAAAATCTCCAGACCGGCATCGAGCACCTCCTGCCAAACCAGTTCGATTGTCATGTCTGCGGCTGTGCAGGCGATGCGATGCAGCCGCTGGCCGCCGGCCTGTTGCACAAAGCGCGCCGGCTGGGGTTCGCGCTCGGCCACATCCCGGCCGCGAAAGCCCTCGAAATACTGGCCAAATTTGGTCGCCACCAGATGTGCCATGGCCGCGTTGTCAGAATAGACCACATCCGGTGGCAGGGTGCGCAGCGAGCTGGCTACCGGGTTGTGCCACACAAATAACACAAAGCCTTCGCCCTGTTTGGAGTAGGTGCATCGCCAGCAACTGGCCGAGATGGTCGCGGTTTGTGTGCCCGGCTGATACAGCGTGATCATGTGGTTTTCACCGGCAAAAATCACCGGCTTTTTGGTGGCAAGTAATGTCATGGGGCTGAACTCTAATTGAAAATCTTTGCAGGGGCAGATGGCCTGTCTCTACGACATCTAACGCATCACCCGCTTACAACGTCACGGAGGTCGCGCTTAAACCGCCGTCCACCATGAGGTGTGCGCCGGTGATGTATTTGGCCTCGTCGCTGGCCAGAAATAACGCGGCGTAGGCCACATCCCAGGCATCGCCCTGATGGCCCATCGGACATAGCTTGTCGCGCGCGGCTCGCACGGCGTCTTTCTCATCGGGTGAGGCGTATGACTGGGCCATGCTTTTTTGCACCAGCGGTGTGTCCAGAAACCCCGGCACCACCGCGTTGCAGCGAATGCCCTCGCGCGCATATTGCAGCGCGATCGACTGGGTCATTTGCAACACCGCTGCCTTGCTGGCCGCGTAGCCGATGTAGGGCACGCCGATCCAGCGCATGCCGCCGACCGAGGCGATGTTGACGATGGCGCCGCTGCCGCGTTCGACCATATGCGGCAACACATGTTTGCACATCAGGAAAATGCTCTTGGCATTCACGTCCATGCTGCGGTCCCAGCCCGCCTCGCTCAGCTCCACTGGCCCGCCCGTCTCCACAATGCCCACGTTGTTGTGCAGCACATCAATGCGGCCAAATTGGGCCAGACACGCGGCCACGAGTTGGTGTGTGCTGGCGGCATCAGCCACGTTCGCCGCCAGCGCCGCGCATGTGCCGCCCTCAGCGCGAATCAGTTCACAGGTTTCCTCGGCCGCAGCCAGATTGATATCGGCCGCAAATACAGTCGCGCCTTCGCGGGCGAACAACACCGCTGCCGCTTTGCCATTGCCCCAGCCTGGGCCAATGCTGCCCGCGCCGGTCACCAGCACCACTTTGTCTTTGAGTCTATGGGTCATGATGGATTCACAAATTTAGACAGAATCAATCCCTACAAAATTCGTAGGGGATGATGATGCGGGGATTTTGGACAGAATGACAGAATACACATCAAAAGGGATAGAAAGGCCGTGTCCCATTCTGTTCAAAATCTTATCGGCTAAATAGGTCGGCAAAAGTTCTTTACGTGATGTGCATGGTAGGGGCGCAGCATGCTGCGCCCCAACGAAGGCTTACTTAGGCCACACACGCATACGGCAATATCACCGGTTCGGCTGAATACCAGGCGGCCCGAAAGTCGTCGTGGCCGGCGAAGGTGCGTTTGGGCACGCGCCGGCCAACGGTGTGGCACTCGAAGCGGGTGCCGGGGAAGGGGAACGGCGTCACGGTGAGGTCCCACTCGCCAGCCCGTTCCAGCGTCATCATGAAAGGGTTGCCGTCTCGATCGGGAATGTAGTTCATCGCCCGGCTGGCCAGGTCGAATTTTCAGACTGGCGGAGAACTGAGCGTCAACACGGCCACCACTTCAACATGGTGTGTCTGTGGAAACATATCGAGCGGCTGCGCGTAGTCCAGCGTGTAGCCGTGGTTGGTCAATACTTTGATGTCGCGGGATAACGTGGCCGGGTCGCATGAGACATACACGAGTGTGGGCGCGCGCAATTCGGCCACGCGCTCCAACGCCTCACGCTCCACGCCGGCGCGGGGCGGGTCCAGCACAATCGCGTCCCAATGGGCCTTGGTGATGCGCGGCCAGTGCGTCAGTGCCAGCCGCACATCGGCCGTGAGCACGCTCACGTTCTCGTGACCGCGCACATTGATCTGTGCATCTTTGACAGCCACCGGGCTGGATTCGATGCCGACCACTTCGGCGGCCTTGTCGCTGATGGGCAGCGTAAACAGGCCGACGCCGCAATACAAATCCAGCACACGCTCCGGCCCCTGCAAATTCAGCCCGCGCATGACTTCATCGACCAGCAGTGCGGCCACGTGGCTGTTCACCTGAAAGAAGGATTGGGCCGCGAGCGTGTAGGTGTAGTTGCCAATGCGCTCGTGGATGGGCGACACGGTCGCCGGCGGCACATGGGCCAGCGGCGCATCTCCAAGTGGCTCGGCGATGTAGCTGCGCTCACCCGTGTTCACGCCGACGCGCAAGGCCATCGGCGTGTCAACCTCGTGTTTCTGCGCGATGAGCGTGTTGATGGCTTCATCCGCAATCAGGCACTGCTCAATCTCAATCACCCGATGGGAGCCCTCGGCATAGAAGCCCAATCGGCCGCTGTCCGAGGTGATCATTTGAATGTGATTGCGATAGTTGTAGACACGCGGGCTGGGGATGCAATTCCGCACGGCCGGCGCCGTCAGCTTGCCCACCCGCACCAGTTGCTCCTGCACATGTTCGGTTTTGAGTTTTAGCTGCGTTGCGTAATCAATATGCTGCCACTCGCAACCGCCACAATTGCCGTAGTAGACACACGGTGGCGTAACCCGCTCTGGCGCGGATTGCAGCACACGAATCAATCGGCCGCGCGCAAAATTTTTGCGGCGAAACACAATCTCGATCTCGACCTGCTCGCCGGCCAGTGCATACGGCACAAACACCAGCAAGCCACGATCTTCGCCACGGTCGATGTGCCCGATGGCTTCGCCGGTTGAGGCCATGCGGCTCAAGGTTAACTGAAAGGTGGACTGAATCGGAGCAATCACGTCATTCACAGCATCACTATAATCCACGCCGTGATCCGGCACGATGCAGAACCACACAACACCCATGGCAACTCCGCCGATGCGGCGCGTCAGCAGGATGCGGCCCGCGCGACCACGGTCATTCACGAGATCACCCCGCTGGCGCTGGCCAAGCTGGCCAACCAGCGGCGCGTCTACGACCGGCTGGATTGGTGGCCGTTGGAAGCGTGGCGCACCAGCGATGCCTTGATTGCGGTTGGCGATGCGGCCCCCAATCGATCCCAAGTGGCCTCTCAAGCAGCCTTCCAGACGGCCTCGTTGTCGGCGGCGCTGTTGATCGTGCCGATGTCGGTGAAAGACATGGACCCGGCCGAGACCATTCACCTGCATCATTCAGCTTCGCCGGTGGCGTGGTTGCGCTGGTGCGCCGTGGCAGAGGTGCAGTCGCCATCGGCCCGGCTGGCGCAGGTGCTGGCTGAGGTGGCGGTGCGCTGTCGTCGAGTGGGCATCACCGAGCTGTGGTGCCTGTCCGAGCTGCAGGGCTGGCTGGGGCTCAATTTGCGCGATCTGGGCTTCAAGCGGCGCGACGAGCTGATCACACTGTCGTTGTCGCTGTCGTTGGCACCCCTGCGGCAGGCTGAGTTGCCGGTGCAGCCATTGGCCGGTGTGCTGTTGCGGGTGTTGCAGCCCAGTCAACTTGATCAGCCCATGTTGGACGCATTGCAAACCCTTGACTTTGCGGCATTTGCATCGCCGTGGCATTACTCGAAACATGTGTTGCGGCAGGCGCTGAGTGAGGCGCGCTATGTTGCCGTGGCCGAAATCGACGGCCGCATCGTTGGCTATCAGTGCTCCATCCTGAATGATGATGGGCGCGGGCTGGCCTCACAATCGACCTACGGACATGTGACGCGGCTGGCCGTGCACCCAACCGTGCAGCATCGCGGCATTGGCCGCTGGCTGTTTGCCGATGCGTTGCACCAACTGGTGCAGTTGGGCGCGGCCGAAGTCACCTTGAACACGCTGAGCAGCAACACGATTGCCCAGAAGTTTTACCGGCGGTTTGGATTTGTGCCGTTGTCGGACCGAATGGCGGTATTGAGCAGCGAATTGTGAGCGCAAAGAAAGCCCCAAAACCCACATCTCCTACATCGAAGACGCCCCCCGTCGCCACCAGTGCATCGGCCAGGGCGACGTCGAAAGGTGCAGCAAAGGTCGCTACGCCAAGAGCGCGAAAGAAACCGGCTGATGCAGCGCAGCCCGCTGTGCCACAGCCCAGGCCTCGCGCCACCAGCAAGTCCACATCCAGGCCTGCTGCAACCACACCGACTGCCCCTCCACACTTTCACCCCTCCAGTGCGCCGGCGGGTCATGTTCAGCGCAAGGCCGTGCAGCGGACGCAGCGTTCGGGCCAGCGCAGTGTTCAGGCTGCGGCCAACCGGCTGGCCGGTCCAGTGGATGCGCCGTTGATCGAGCCCTCTAACACAGCCATCAATCGTTCTCGCGCAATCGAAGCAGAGTCAGACAGCGCGACGATCTCGCCGGGGCTGCGGCGTGGCTTTGCGCGGGTGGTGCTGCTGGTGGCCGTGGGCTTGTTGCTGGTGGTGCTGGTGCAGAACCGGGGCGCATGGTGGGCGGCGCTGACTGCGGCGGCGGGTTCCCCTGCATCCACACCGGCCACACCCGTTGCAACGGCAGTGGCCGAAGCCGCGGCTGGCACGCCCGATGCGAGTGTGGGCATCTCCGCCACCATTGATCTCGCCATCGCCAACCGGATCGGCATCATCAGCGGCCACCGTGGCAACGACAGCGGGGCCGTGTGCCCGGATGGTTTGACGGAAGCGCAGGTGAACTTCGACGCCGCGACGCGGGTGGCCAGCATTTTGCGGGCGCAGGGCTACACCGTGGATGTGCTGGACGAGTTTGACGCGCGGCTGAAGGGCTATCGCGCGCGGGCGCTGCTGTCGATCCACGCCGATTCGTGCGCCGAGATTAATGAGCTGGCCACGGGCTACAAGGTGGCACGCACGTACATGAGCGCGATTCCTGCCGAGGAGGACAAGCTGGTGGCGTGCGTGTCCGAGCGCTACAAGGCGGCCACCGGTTTGAGGTTTCATCACAACACGGTGACCCACGACATGCTGCAATATCATGCCTTCCGCGAGGTCGACGTGAGCACGCCGAGCGCGATCATCGAGCTGGGTTTCCTCAATCTGGATCGAGAGCTGCTAACCCGCAAGAAGGACACGGTGGCGAAGGGTGTGTCGGAAGGGTTGCTGTGTTATTTGCGGGGGGAGGAGCCGTGACAGGGTCTGCGGTCGAAGCGTTCGCCTGGCTTATAGCCGGCTTGTGATCTGCTAAGTTGAATCACACAGATTCCTCTCTTCATTTGGAGTGATACGCCTGTGGTAGGCACAACAAGTGTTAAGGAGAGAGTATCCCTTGAGCAACAACGCGCAGGTCATTTGTAACAACTCCCCTCATGCGTACGCTGACAGTGAGTGCCTCAGAAGCAGTGATATTGTCTACAAAGGATAGGCTATAGCCTGGCCCTGCAAAACTGACAGACCAGATGTGTAACCGAATATTGTGTAAGTTAACCGCGTTGTCATTGCGAAGTTGGGATGTCACCGATAAGGGTGCAATTGGCTCGTAATTGAGATACTGAGTCGTGGTGACGACAGTGGCGTTAGCGTAAATAGAAGTAGTGACCGATTGCCAACTTGCAATGTCAGTCTCAAATCGGTCAAACTCAGCGTTGTCAAGTATATTTTCTGTTGAAATTGAGAATAAATTAAGTTGATGGGGCAAGGTCGCTGAAATATAGGTTGTATTTGTCATTGTGCCCAACAATTCATTTGAACGGCCATAAAACCGCGCACGAACCTGAGCGTTGACAATGGTTCTATTAGAAGTATTAACTAATTCTCCAACAATTACGGCGCGAGTTGGAAATGAAGTTGATGAAAGTTTAGAGAGAGTGATTACTAATGAAGGTGAGAGGGATAGAGTTGGCAGATAGAAGCAGAAGGCATTTGAGCAATCGGTGTTTGACTTTCCCAAACCATGAATCGGAAATAAAAACAGGCTAACGCTTGCCGCCAGATGTAAAACGAGTTTAGAAAGCAATATCATAGCCCATCTCTCTCGTAATTACTGTGTGATAAACCAAGAACAGGCTTGCGGTAAGACAACAGGCCGACCAAAATAAATCCTTGGTCCGGCGATACCTCGCCATATTTGCACTCTCACTTGTCTTGGAACCGAAGAGTAATAGACAAAGGGGTAGACCATTGCCGAGTAGATGGATTGAGTTACTGGTGTAAACCCGCCGCCATCATTCCCATCTGGATCGTAATTGCTAAATGTTTGAGAGTCGGGCATTTCATTAAGAAAGAAATTTCCCCAACGTCCTTGCAAACCAGATCCATCAGTTGCAAATAGGTTCAATGTAAATTGATCCCCATTCGGATACGCGCCAATATCTCGCTTAATGATGGGGAAGTAAATGGTGCCGTAGCCAGCAGGAAGACTGACAACTTTCTCGCCTGCTACGCCTGCCTGAGTACTGAGTACCCAACCTGTGTTCAAATCTGTTGTTACAGGATCACCACCTACATCGGCCCACACCTTAAAACAGGCACCAAACGGACCAATTCTCCAGTCTCTATTTCCTATACCGTCATTCCAGCTTGTGCTGTTAAAAACAGAGAAGGATGTTTCATATCTGCCATCAACTATAAGTCCTGGGACATTAATGGTTGGAGCGTTAGGATAGTAATATGTGCCCCATGCATCAAAATTGTAAAACCACTGATTTCGGTATCCACCTAGTGACCAAGTTGTAGGATACCCCGGTAGAGCATCTGATGTGGTTTCTGTTACATACGGTGGGGTTGTTGGATTGTGCACACAAGCGTGTAACGTGTGTTGCGCATCAATATTACACTCCGTAGGAGCGTTGCGAGTTAACCAGCAAAGCCAAGTGTTCCACCAGGATAGACCTTGCTTAAAGCTTGGCCATCCACCGGCCCATAATCGATTGTAAGAGTGACCATATTGACCGACGTATTGCCTTTGCTCTAGCTCCCAATTGAAGCCTGTTTCACTTAACAATATATCTGCACTCCGGCTGCTCCCAACCCATCCGATGTCTGTTCAGCATGCCGTCCCTGATGCCGCTTTCCGCACACCGCGCAATATCCGATACTCACCTCGAACTGCGTCACAATTGTTGGAATGGGTCGCGGGATATCCACCTGGTATTGCTGTCGAATCTCGTCTTCGACGATGCGGCCCCCACACTCGCACTGGGTCGGCAACGCTGCTTTCAAGACCCGATCTACCCGTGTCGGTATCGCCCGATTCACCGCCGCGTGCCCTGCCTTTTGTCCCGGCGTCTTTGGATTGTCCTTCAGCGCGCCTTTTGAAAATGGTGTCGCTTGCCGCTTCCCCGCTCGCCTGGCTGCTTCCAATTGCGCTTTCAGCTCCGTGTTCTCTTTCTCCAGCCGCTGGATTGCACGTCGCATTTCCGCGATGATCTCCAACGCTTCCTTTAAATTCTGCGGCGCTTCCTGCTCTCTCATTTCGCCCTTACATTACGTCGCTTTGCGCCTCTTGGCAATCCCTTTCCCTCTGAAACTCGGTAATCAAATACCACTTATTTATGGACAGGCCCTAATTTTGTAAAGTGCTAAGCCTGGATTCCCGCCTGCGCGGGA
>JBBQST010000054.1:0-13881 GCA_038213625.1 Thermoflexales bacterium | reverse complement strand
CTACTTCGGTGACCGTGGCCTGATCCTGTTTCGCAAGCACGCTGCGCGCTACATCCACGGCATCCCCGGTGGTGCTTCATTGCGACATGCCCTCGTCACCGCCGAGACCGCCGAACTCGTCTTCGATCTGCTCAATGATGTCGAAGAACGCATTGCGCGCGGTGATCTGCCCGAGCTGGAAGATGCGCAAGCCGAGACGGACGAAGTGCGCCGCCAGTTGCAACAGGCTGAGAGCTGCGAAGTGGACGCGCGACAGTTGGCGTAGCGTTCTTAGCGCCTGGAGCGCTTAAAGCGCTCCAGGCGCTGATGATTGACTCGCCGGATTTACAATCTCGCCATGTCCAGTTTTCGCAGTCTGGCCAGCGATAACAACGCCGGCATTCATCCCCACATTTTGCAGGCCATTGCCGACGCCAACGCCGACCATGCATTGGGTTACGGGGCCGATGTGTACACCGAGCGCGCCGTGGCCAAATTCAAAAGCCATTTTGGCGATGGCATAGAAGTCTTCTTCGTGTTCAACGGCACCGGTGCCAATGTGGTAGCGCTGAGTGCGATCACCCAGCCTTATCAAGCCGTTATTTGTGCCGAAACCGCGCATATTGCGGTGGATGAATGCGGTGCGCCAGAGAAGTTCACCGGCTGCAAGCTGATTGATGTGCCGACGCCGGATGGCAAGCTGACCCCGGCCCTGATTGCGCCGCACATCAAAGGCATCGGCGATGAGCACCATGTCCAGGTTCGTGTCATCTCCATCACCCAGAGCACCGAGCTCGGCACGGTCTACAGCCTGGCCGAAGTTCGCGCGATTGCTGAACTCGCCCACACAAATGGCCTGTTGCTGCACATGGACGGCGCGCGCATCAGCAATGCCGCGGCCAGTTTGGGCTGCACGCTGCGCCAGATCACCCAGGACTGCGGCGTGGACGTGTTGAGCTTTGGCGGCACCAAAAATGGTCTGATGTTGGGCGAGGCCGTGGTCTGGTTTAAGCCTGAATTAGGCCAGCACACCAAATACATTCGCAAACAGAGCATGCAACTGGCCAGCAAAATGCGCTTTATCGCCGCCCAGTTCGAGGCATTGCTGAGCAACGAGTTGTGGTTGCACAATGCCCAACACGCCAACCAGATGGCGCAAGCTTTGGCAGCGGCCGTGGCGGATGTGCCCCAGGTGAGCCTTTGCCGGCCCGTGCAGGCCAATGCCGTATTCGCCCAAATTCCGCTTGCGTGGATCGAACCCCTGCAAACCCAATCGTTTTTCTATGTGTGGGATGCTGCGCCAAACGGCAATGCGGCCCTACCAGAGGTGCGCTGGATGACCAGCTTCGACACCACTGGCCAGGACGTCGCAAAGTTCGTGGCCGTGTTGCAGGATATTGCCAGCAGCTAGCAGCTAGCAGCTAGCAGCTGGCGGCTGGCGGCTGGCGGCTGGCGGCTAGCGGCTGGCGGCTCAACAGTTTAGGCAATCGACGTGACTACGAATAACGTCTAATGATCATGGACCAGGCAAATGGCGTAGGTGGCTTGATCAACCAGCCCGATGACGACGCGACAACTCGCCTGGCCGAGGCGCTGCTCAACCTGCGCCGGCGCGACCTGGACTTGCGCCGCTTGGCCGTGGCGGTGTTGCTGGAACTGCGGGCCGTGCCCGAACTCATCGAGACCATGCACACCAACGAACACTGGTTCATCCGCATGGCCGCGGCGCAGGCGCTGGGCCAGTTGGGTGATGCGCGCGCGGTGCCACATCTGGAGCAGGTGCTCTACAACACGCACGACAAGTGGTTTGCCTTCGATGCCGCTGTCGCCCTCACCCAAATCGGCACCCCCGAAGCATTGAACGCTGTGCACACCTTCCGCGAGAGTTTGCGCCGTGAATGATAAGGTGGGGTCCATGCCGGATTGCGATGACGGAAATAGAGCAAAGCTGAAAAGATACTAAGCCCTGCATTCCCGACAGAATCAGTGGCCTACAATGACGGCTATGGATACACGCGTGGCATTCAGCCTGTTTGGTTTGGATGTGTATTGGTATGGTGTTTTGATCACCACCGGCATGATTCTGGCGACCTATGTTTCCGCCAATGAACTCAAACGCTATGGCTACAACCCGCAAATTTTGTGGGACGGAGCTATTCTCATTCTCGGCCTGGGCGTGCTTGGCGGCCGGATGTATCACGTGTTCTCGACCTATAACGACGGCACCCTGGGCTGGCCGTATTACCGCGAGAACCCGCTGGCCATCATCACTGAATTTCGCAACGGCGGCCTGGGCATCTACGGCGGCATCATCGGTGGGGCCATTGGTGCTGTCATCGTGTGCATTCGCGGAAAGGTGCCGTTTGGGGTGATGGCAAACTCGATTGGTGTGGGGTTGCCGCTGGGCCAACTGGTGGGCCGCTGGGGCAACTACGCCAACCAGGAGCTGTATGGGCCGCCGACGAATCTGCCGTGGGGGATACAAATTGCCGACTGGGCGCGCGTGGAACCCTATCGCGACCTCGTGCAGTATCCGCCAGAGACCCAGTTTCATCCCTCATTTTTATACGAGTCCACCTGGAACTTCTTCGGCCTGATTATTTTGTTGTGGGCGGCCCGCAAGTTTCAGAAGCAGTGGCGCAGTTGGGACCTGTTCGGCGTCTACATGATTTGGTACGGCATTGGCCGTGGCCTGCTCGAAGCCACCGTTCGGGTGGATGCGCTGACGTATGGCACTGGAGCCATCCCACCGGCCGTGGCATGGTCGCTGGCGTTCATTGCCGCCGGGCTGGCCATTCTGGCCTGGAACCACGTCATCGCCCGACCGCGGCTCCAGAATTTACCATTGACCACTGACCACTGACCATTACCGAGGGTCAATCGTCAATCGTCAATCGTCAATCCTCAAACTAAATGCCGCGATACACCATAGATGATGAGTTCGAGCTGGAAGATTTCGGCGATGAGGATGACTGGCTCGGCGCGGGCAATTTTTATCGCAAGCCGCGCCGGCGCAGCTACTGGGGTCTATTCGCGTTCCTGGGCGTGTTGGTGATGGGCATTGCGGCGTATGCGGCGTTGGTGTATGTGCCGCAGCAACAGGAGCAGGATGCCTTCTGCGTCAGTTGCCACACGGCCTCGCACACAGAATATTTGCAGCGTGTTGATACGTCCATCGCCGGCTCGCTGGCTCCAGATTTAGCCAGTTATCACTACCAGCAAATTCGCAACACCGGCGGCGAGATCAAGTGTATCGACTGTCATCGCGGCGACAACGGCACCGTGCATCGCGCCCAAACCATTGGCCTGAGCGCGTGGATGACGGCCTTGTGGCTGACCGACCGCAACGACCCCCGCGTCGAGAAAACCGCGATCTCGGCCACGTTGCAAATCACCAATGCCGATAACACGACACAAACTGTGACGTTGTGGCCCAATCTGGCCGCGCCGCCGGGTCTGGAAACGATTGCCGCCAATTACACCTTCGTCATCACACCCTCGCGGCGAGTCACGCGAACGTTGGGGTTCCCGGTGCTGCACGCGCCGGCCCTCTCCAACGCGGGTTGTGCCGGCTGTCACCAGGACACCTTGCTGGTGGCGGGACCTGAAAACCACTTTCACAATTTGCTGCCGTCAACCTATGAATTGTGGAAGTCGGGGGCCAAGCTGATCCCGCCGCCGAGTCTGGCAAATGATGAAGCGGCCGTGCTCGCCATCACCACCCTCGGCCTCACCGCCTACGACACGACCCTGCAATGCTCCAGTTGCCACCAGACCCATCGCACCACCGAGGCCACGCTATATCTCGATCGCGAAAGTGTAGTGCCGCAGGCGTGTGTGCAATGCCACCGCGAGGTGAATCAGGGGCCGTTGGTGGTGACGTTTCCGCCGGAGGAGTGAGGGGAGGCGGCTGGCGGTTAGCGGCTGGCGGTTAGCGGCTGGCGGCTAGCCGCTTGCAGCTAACTGCCCGATGCCAGCCGCTAGCTGCCCAATCGGCCCAGCTCTTCCTGGACGCGTTGCTTCAGGTCCGGGTCGCCGGTGAGGCTGAGAACGAGCTTCAGGTCACTGATGGCCTGATCGCGGTGACCGAGCCGGCTGTGCGCGTAACCCCTCACAAAATAGGCATACACATCGCCAGAACCAATGCCGATATAGCGGCTCAGGTCGGCAATAGCCAGGGCATATTGATCATTGAACGCATACATCTCGCCACGCAGCCGCACGGCATCCAGGGCCGGTGGCTTGCGTGCGATGACCTGGGTGAGATCGGCAATGGCGGCCGCATAGTGTTTTAACTTGGCATGCGCCTGGCCGCGATACGCGTAGTAGTCGGTCTCATTGGGATTCAAGGAAATGGCCGCGTCCCAATCGGTGATCGAGAGATCGAACTGGCTGCGCAAGGCATACAGCCGGGCCCGGTTGGCGTAGGCCAGTGACTGGGCGGGATTCAGTTGCAGACTGTGGGTGAAATCGGCCAGGGCATCGTCATAGCGGTCCTGCTCGCGATAGGCCAGCCCACGCACCCGATACGCCTCGGCGTTGGCTTTGTCGAGCCGGATCACCGTGCTGGCATCTCTGGCACTCCGCACATACTGCTTTTGCAAAAAGTAGAGCGTGGCGCGGCTGAGATAGGCGGCCGGCTCGCGGGGTGCCCATCGAATGGCGCGTGAGAAGTCGGCCAGCGCCTGGGCGGTCTGCCCGACTGAAAAGTAGAGCGCGCCGCGCTGGCGATAGGCAAAGGCATTGCGCGGAGAAAAGCGAATGGCCTGGGTGTAATCGGCAATCGCCTGCGCAAAATCATTGGCACTGAGATAAACCTGCGCGCGGCACAGATAGCCATCCGCCTTGCGGGGCGCGCTTTCGATGGCAGTGGTGGCCGTGCTCACGGTATCGCGGCCCGTGCAATTGGCCTGCGCCGAGTGGGTATGAACGCCCCCGGCCAAAACCAGGCGGGCCGGCACCAGCATCAACGTCAGCGCCAGCATGACTGGCAAGAGCAAGCGTTTCAGCGAAAGTGGCATCGCGCCAATCATAGCGCGAGTGATATTCGTGCACGTGTCACGGTAAACGTGCACGTGCACGAATCTTCGCCCTACTTCTACGGCAGTCCACCGCCCTTTTGCGAATGCATCATCTACGATAATGTGCCTCACCGTAACCCAATTATGAAAATTCTTTTGACTGGCGCGAATGGACAACTGGGCAGTGACCTGTGCGTGGCATTGGCCAGCGGGCATACCGTGATTCCTGTGACGCGCGCGGGCATCGAAACGCGGCTGGGCGCATCGCAGGCAGGCGATGTGTTGCAGCCGGCCCAAATGCGCGACCTCATCACCGAAAATAAACCAGAACTGGTGCTCAACACCACGGCTTTCAACAAGGTGGATGTGGCCGAGCAGGACGCGGCCGAGGCGCTGCAGGTCAATGCCTATGCGGCCCAACAACTGGCGCTGCTGTGCCGAGAGGCCGATGTGCCCCTGATGCACATCAGCACCGACTTTGTGTTTGATGGGGCCAAACGCGCGCCGTATGTCGAAAGCGATTTGCCGAATCCATTGAGCGCCTACGGCACCAGCAAACTGGCCGGCGAACTGCTGGTGCGCGCAACATGGGCCAGGCATTACATCGTGCGGACGTGCGGCCTGTATGGCACGGCCGGCAGCAGCGGCAAGGGCGGCAACTTCGTCAATACCATGTTGCGGCTGGGCCACGAGAGCGCGGCGTCTGCACAGCCGAAACCCGTGCGGGTGGTGGACGACCAGATTTGCACGCCGACGGCGACCAAAGATCTGGCCGCGCAAATTGCGGTGCTGATTGAAACTGCGGCGTATGGCACCTATCACATCAACAATCATGGCTCGTGCTCGTGGTACGAATTTGCCTGCAAAATTTTTGAGCTGGCCGGCCTTTCGCCCGATGTGCAACCCATCAGCAGCAAGACGTTTAATGCGCCCGCCACCCGGCCACCGTATTCGGTGCTGGAAAATGCGGGCCTTAAGCGATTAGGACTAGACCAGATGCGCGACTGGCAAGTGGCGCTGGCGGATTATTTGGGTGTGGTGTAGATAGCCTTTGCTCATGTCACGCAGGGTCCTTTCAACTTTGCTCAGGCAACGAAGTCATGCTGGTGCAGGGCTGGCGTGGTGCAAAGCATGTGGCCGGTGGCAAAACACTGTGGCACAATTTGATTCTGCTGAACGCTCTGAGCCCTGGCAGATTGCAAAACTATGTCCCGCGCGATTGAATTTCGAAACGTTTCCAAGTCATTTCGGATGAACCGAGATACGCCCCGCTCTTTTCAGGAGTTATTTGTCGGTTTCACCCGGCATGTTGGCCGAGGCCTGCTTCGACGGCCAAACCCCGCGTTCACAAAATCAAACGGCAAGGAATTATTCTGGTCGCTGCGCGATGTGAGTTTCGAGGTGGAACGCGGCGAGACCATTGGTATTTTGGGAGCCAACGGCGCGGGCAAAAGCACGGCGCTCAAAATCATCTCCCGCATCATTCAGCCCACCAGCGGCAGCATGACGGTGAATGGCCGGGTCACGGCGTTGCTGGAGCTGGGCGCAGGATTTCACCCAGAACTCAGCGGCCGCGACAACATCTTCCTCAACGGCACCGTCATGGGTCTGTCGCGTAAACAGATTGAATACAAGATCGATGAAATCATTGACTTCTCTGAAATCGAGGAGTTTATTGACATGCCGGTGAAGGACTATTCCAGCGGCATGTATGCGCGTCTGGGCTTCTCGGTGGCGGTGCATCTGGACCCCGAAATTGTGCTGCTGGATGAAGTGTTGTCGGTGGGCGATCAGTCTTTTCAGCAGAAGTGCAACGAGCGCATGTTGCGTATGCGCCGACAGGGCGTCACTACCGTGTTTGTCTCGCACAACCTGGACGCCATCTGGCGCATTTGCTCCAGTGCCGTGTGGCTGGACCACGGTCAGGTGAAGATGACCGGGCCGGCGCACAAGGTCTCTGACGCGTATTACACCCATGTGCTGGAGAGCAGCGCCAATGACCAGGAGTCCGAGTCCGGGAAGCAGGAGTGGGCGGCCGGGCGGATGGGCAGTGGCGAGGCCAGAGTCACCGAAATTGAATTCCTGGGCGAGGAAATGCAGGCGCGACGGATCTTCCTGACCAACGAGCCGCTGATCGTGCGCATGCACTATCAGGCTGATACGCCCATCGAGCTGCCCCTGATCGGCATGGGCTTCTTTCAGGCCGATTCCAGCGCGCATCTGGCCGGCCCCAATAACAACTTAAACAAATACGAGATCCCGGTGTTGCACGGCAAGGGATATCTGGATTACCGCATCGAGCGCATCCCCTTTCTGCCCGGCGATTACCTGCTGAGCACGGCCATTTACGACCACGCCGAGGTGCACTACTTTGATGTGTGGCATCACGCCGCGCGCTTCACCGTGGTGCCGGGCGGCACGCGCGAGCGCTATGGGTTCATTGCACTGGAGGGCCGTTGGGAATTGAAAGCACAGGTGGATGAACCCACGCCTGTCTCTAATGGCGCCCATCCAATCATCACCAGCCCAGCCCTGGATCATTCACCCAGCGCGGGTTTGCAGACCCGCTGAAGCCTATTCACTTCGCTGGCCACCCACAGCAGTGGCCACCCACAGCAGTGGCCACCCACAGCAGCTTGAGCTCAATCAACATAGCCTATGAACATTTTTATCGTCGGCGGCGCAGGCTTTATTGGCAGCAACCTGGCCGCGTATCACCTGGGACAGGGAAATACGGTCACGGTCTTCGACAATTTATCGCGGCCGCGCACCCAGCTCAATCTGGATTGGCTGCGATCGTTGGGCTCACCCAATGCCGCACCCACCCTCAAGTTCGTCCGCGGCGATATTCGAGATTTTGGAGGATTGCATCAGGCCATCAAGGATGCCGAGCCCGACCTGGTGGTGCATCTGGCCGGCCAGGTGGCCGTCACCACATCGGTGCTCAATCCACGCGAAGATTTCGAGATCAATGCCCTCGGCACGTTTAATGTGCTGGAGGCAGCGCGCAACCAGACCAAACCGCCGGCCGTGTTCTATTCCTCGACCAATAAAGTGTACGGCGGCATGGAGGATGTGGTTCTGGTTGAAGGGGATATGCGCTTTCAATATCGCGACTTTCCCAATGGCATCTCGGAACATCAGCCGTTGGATTTTCACTCGCCGTATGGTTGCTCCAAAGGTGCCGGCGACCAATATGTCCACGATTACGCCCGCATCTACGGCATGAAAACGGTGGTCTTTCGCCAGAGCACCATCTACGGCACCCGCCAGTTCGGGGTGGAGGATCAGGGCTGGCTGGCCCACTTCATCATCGCCACCGTCACGGGCCGTCCGATCAGCATCTACGGCAACGGCAAACAGGTGCGCGACATGTTGCACGTGCGGGATTTGATCCAGGCCTACGAAGCGGCCTGGCGACACCTGGATGTCGCGAGCGGCCAAGTGTTCAACGTGGGCGGCGGCCCCGACAACACCATCTCGATCTGGACCGAGACCGGCCCCATGCTTGAGGAGCTGGCCGGCCATCCCATTCCGGTCACCTACAGCACCTGGCGGCCGGGTGATCAACCCGTGTTCATCACCGACAGCACCAAAGCCAAAACGCTTTTAGGCTGGAGCCCCCAGACAAAATTGTGGGACGGCATGCAAGAGCTTTGGAAATGGGTCAACGACAATCGCGCCTTGTTTGAGTAACTGATGTTACGCACTAACTATCGAAAGCATCCTGAGCGGAGCGCGCTTGGTGCCCATGAAATACATGAGATCAGAAATGCGCGTGCAGTCGAAGGAGCGCACTATGGAGAGTTGGTTAGCGTAACTCTTCATAGTGCGCTCCTTCGACTGCACGGCCAGTTTATCGGCAATTTCCCATCAGGGAATAAGGCCGTTCCGCTCAGGATGCTTTCGCCACAGGTGCGTAACATCAGTGAGTAAGTCAAAGCTATAGATGCTCAGATAGCAAACTAGGCAGACGGGATCGTGCACGTGCACGTTTGACGTGTCACGTGCACGATCTTCCAGCCGCGATTCCAAAAGCAAATCTGAAGACCTATAGTGAAGCCAGTCTTTGGAATGCAGGCACAATAAATAACCATGGAAACTGCAAACACCCCCCAACCCGTCCAGAAACAGAAGCCCCGTTTCGCGCTGTATATGCAAGACAAGCATCCGCTGGGCTATGAGCTGGAGATGGCCGAGTATGCCGAGGCCAACGGCTTCAGCGAAATATGGCAGGCCGATACCCGGCTGGCCCGCGACTGCGTGGTGATGATGAGTGCGTTTTTGACGCGCACCAAGACGTTGCGCATCGGCAGCGGCGTGTTGCCGATCTGGACGCGCAACCCGGCCGTGATTGCGGCGACGTGGAGCACGATGTGGGAGCTGGGCAAGCAGACCAGCGGCCGTCCCGACGACGCCAGCCGGGTGATGCTGGGCCTAGGCGCATGGTGGGAGCCAATTGCCGGCCGTGTGGGCGAGAAGCGCGAGCGGCCGTTGCAGGCCATGCGCGAGTATGTCGAATCCATCCGACAGCTTTTCACCATGGAAGAGGTGACCTACCAGGGTGAGTTTGTGAAGCTGGATCGGGTGAAGCTGGATGTGGTGTTTGGTGACACCCGGCCGCGCGATATACCCATCTACATTGGTGCAACCGGCGACAAGATGCTGGAACTGACCGGCGAGATTTGCGACGGCGTGGTGCTGAACTATGTGGTGAGCGTGGACTACATCAAGCGCGCCGTGGCGTTGGTGGCCAAGGGCGCGGCCAAGGCCGGCAAGACCCTTGACCAGATCGACCGGCCCGAGCTGCTGGTGTGCAGCCTGAGCGACGACGACCCGAAGGCGGCCTATTTCGAGGCCAAGAAACTGGTGGCGTATTACCTAGCCACCGAGCCGCACATCATCAAGGCCAGCGGCGTGCCGGATGACCTGATCGCCAAAGTGCAAAGTGTGATGAGCTGGCCGGCCACCGAAGCCGACTACATTGCCGCGGCCAAACTCATCCCCGACGATGTGCCGCGCATGTTGATGGCCGTAGGCACCAGTGATGAGTGCGTGGCCAAGGTGCGCGAGTATGTCGATGCCGGCGTCACCTGCCCCATCCTGTATCCGCTGATGGACGACATCAAGCCGGTGGTGGATGCGTTCGCGAAGTTTTGAGGGGAGGCGGCAGGCGGCTGGCTGTTGGCGGCTGGCTGTTGGCGGCTGGCCGCTAGCAGTCAGCTGCTATTCGCCAGCCGCCCAGTCAGCCGTCTGCATAGATGCGCGATAATTCCTTCCCGTGATTGATCTTGAACTGCATTCGCACACCCATTACTCGCCGGACAGCCTGAGCAAGCTGCCCGACGTGATTGACAACTGCCGCAAGATCGGCATCCATAAAATTGCCATCACCGACCACTATGAAATTCAGGGCGCGCTGCTGGCCCATGAGATGGCGCCAGATCTCGTCATCGTCGGCGAAGAAGCCATGACCACCTCCGGCGAGCTGTTGTGCTACTTCATTCGCGAGCTCATTCCGCGCGGCGTCTCGCTGGAAGAGGCGATTGACCGTGTGCATGATCAGGGCGGCATTTGCGGCCCCTCGCATCCGTTCGACCCCCGGCGCTACGGCATTGGCGGCGACAACATCACCAAATATGCCCATAAGCTGGACTTCATTGAGGTGTTCAACGCCCGCACCCACGACTCGAAGCGCAACGAAGACGCGCTGGCAATGGCGAACACATATGGCCTGGCCAAGCTCGTTGCCAGCGATGCACACACCCTGCCCGAGACCGGCATCAGCCGCGTGCGCCTGCGCCGCGAGTTCAACTCGCCGCAGGATTTTCTGGCCGCGCTAAAAGAGCCTGAGACCGAGTTGATCACCCACTACAGCAGCCATCTGGCCAACGTGGGTTCGCGCATTGCCGCTGTGGCACATAGCCTGGGGTTTGATCGCAAGTAAGGCAGTGACAGCGCACTCTTATGTCCAGGAGCACGATATTGCCGTCGCAACTTGACCCCTGAGATGGTGTTTTGAATGTAATAATCACGTCGCAATTTCATTCAGCGTAGATGCGCCTTGGATTCTTCAGTATCGTGGTCGCATCGTGAAGCATTCGCGAAAGATCTAGCAAACATTTGGGAGTCATCCATTGAGTTCAGCAAACGGTAACGGCACCGCCAACGGCCTCCACCAACCCTATTCCCGGCCTCGCGTGGTCATCACGGGCATGGGCGCCCTCACACCATTGGGTCACGATGTGCAAAGCACATGGGACGCAGCAGTGAAAGGCACGCCCGGCATCGCCAAAATCACGTTGTTCGACACCTCCAGCCTGGACTTTTCAATTGCGGCCGAGGTGAAAAATTTTGATCCAACTGCCCACTTCAGTGCCAAGGAAGTGCGTCGCATGGATCGAGTCAGTCAGTTGGGTCTGGTGGCGGCACGGCAGGCATTTGAAGATTCAGGTCTGGTCATCACCGATGAAAATTCTTGGGACGTCGGCGTGGTTATCGGCTGCGCCATTGGCGGCGTGAGCACATTTCTGGCCGAGAACAAGGTGTTTTTGGAAAGAGGCCCGCGTCGCATCAGCCCATTCACGGTGCCGATGATGCTCAATGACACGGCCACGGGCCAGATTGCCCTGGCGTTCAGAGCCCGCGGCCCCAACCTGTGCATTGTCACGGCCTGCGCCAGCGGCAGCAATGCGATGGGTGAGGCATTCGAGTTGATTCGCGCTGGCCGCGCCAAAGCGGTTATTACCGGCGGTTG
Organism: Thermoflexales bacterium; assembly: GCA_038213625.1. Lineage (GTDB taxonomy): Bacteria > Chloroflexota > Anaerolineae > J036 > Brachytrichaceae > JANMVQ01. The sequence continues at coordinate 2,124 of JBBQST010000054.1, read as the reverse complement.
CGAAGCCCCAATTCAGCCCTTTGTCATGTCCGCGTTCGTCAACATGGGCGCACTAAGCATCTACAACGACACCCCCGAATCAGCCAGTCGTCCCTTCGACAAGACCCGCACCGGTTTTGTCACCGGCGAGGGCGCGGGCATGTTTGTCGTTGAAGATCTGGAACACGCGCAGGCGCGAGGTGCCAAAATTTACGCCGAGATCATCGGCTACGGCTGCACCGACGATGCCCACCACATCACTGCGCCCGATGTCAACGGGCCGGCCATGGCGATGAAGCTGGCGCTGAAACAGGCCGGCCTGCAGCCCAAGGATATCGACTACTTAAACGCGCATGGCACCAGCACGCCGCTGAACGATGTGAACGAAACTCGCGCCATTAAAGCCATTTTTGGCGAAGCCGCCTATGATGTCAGCATCAGTTCCACCAAGTCGATGACCGGCCACTCGTTTGGCGCGGCCGGCGCTATCGAAGCCGCGATGTGCATCAAGGCCATCCAGGACGACGTCATCCCACCCACCATCAACTACGTCAACGCCGACCCGGATTGCGATCTCAACTACACCCCCAACGAAGCGGTGCGCAAACCGGTTCGCATTGCCATGTCCAACTCGTTTGGCTTCGGCGGCCACAATGGCTCAATCATTTTGAAGGAATTTCAAGCGTAATTAGTCGTTAGTGATTAGTTGTTAGTTCAGAAAGATTGACTCAGCTAACAACTAAAACGAATGACTAATAACTAACGACTAACAACTCTTATGCGCTACGCTCATATCGTCGGCTGGGGCAAGCACTTGCCGAGCCGGATCATGACCAACGACGACATCTCCAAGTTGGTGGAGACGTCCGACGCATGGATCCGTGACCGCACCGGCATCTCCGAGCGGCGCATTGCGGCTGATCACGAATCCACCAGCACCCTGGCCACCCAGGCGGCCATCGCTGCGCTGGATGTGGCCGGTATCACCGCCAGTCAGATCGATCTCATTATTGTAGCCACATCGACCCCCGAGAACTTCTTTCCATCGGTGGCCTGCATGGTTCAGGACGCGTTGGGGGCAGAGTATGCCGGCGCATTTGATGTCAGCGCCGCATGCAGCGGCTTTGTCTATGCCCTGGCCACTGGGGCCGATGCCATCAAGGCCGGCAGCGCCAATCACGTCCTGGTCATCGGCGCAGAAACCACCTCGCGCATTTTGGACTGGACCGACCGCAACACATGCGTGCTGTTTGGGGATGGAGCCGGCGCGCTGGTCTTGCAAGCCAGTGACCAGCCCGGCGGTGTGCTCGCGCAAGTGCTGCGGGCCGATGGCTCGGGTGGAGATTTGCTGTATGTGAGTGCCAACGGCAACGGCCCCAAAACTGCGAACCAGAAAATCAGCGCCGGCACTGCTGCCGCGCCCACAGCCGACTCCCATTTTTTGCGCATGAATGGCCGCGAGGTCTACAAATTTGCGACCCGCGTGATCGACAAGACCTTGCGCGAGGTGATGCATCGCGTGGGTTGGACGGCGGGCGAGATTGATCTGGTGGTGCCGCATCAGGCCAACATTCGCATTCTGGAAAGCGCCATGAAATCCATGACCATTCCGATGGACAAGTGCGTGTTGAATCTGGATCGCTACGGCAACACCAGCGCGGCGTCGATCCCGATCGCCATGACCGAGGCGGCTGAGGCAGGCCGATTACTGGCTCACCACAAAGTGCTCACCATCGGCTTTGGGGGTGGACTCACCTGGGCGGCCGCCGCCATCGAGTGGGGTGTGCCCAAGGTCATCAGCAAGCCCCAGCGCACCATCAACCGGTTCAACACCAGCATCGCCGGCTTTAAGCGCGATGCGCGCAAGCTGTTTCGCCGCACCGAGAGCCGTGTCATGGACACGATCGATTCCACCATTGGCAAACCGGCGGACTCTGGTTCCGCAAAGTCATCGGCCAAAACAGGGGTGCCGGCCGAGAAAGATGTGGCTGAAGGGACTGGCGAGCCAAGGTAGACAGATCGTGCACGTGCACGTCAAACGTGTCACGTGCACGATCTGTTGCCAGGCTCGCTTGCTGGCCCACTCGTGACGGGTGCATTCTGATTTAGAGGCATTTAAGCCATGTAGGGGTGGGTCTCAGACCC
>JBBQST010000053.1:0-14002 GCA_038213625.1 Thermoflexales bacterium | reverse complement strand
CCTTTAGGGGTCGGGGGTCCATTGACGAAGCCAAAACCGAGTTCTTTTGCTGGAAGAGACGTTGAGAAATCCTTAATTTCGTGCCTATGGGGCGCAGCATGCTGCGCCCCTACGTAACTCTATAAGACAGAAATGCGTGACGTCAGTTAAGAATGCACCCTGTGTTCGGTGTGCTAACTCTCCGGCGTGTCCTGCTGGTTATTTGCGCAGTACAGCCATCAACGCACCATTCACCCGTTGTAACTCGTCCGGCGCAATTCGAATCAGTGCCTGTTCACTGCCGCCGCCAGCGTAGACTGTGGCCCGCTCAAGCACACGCTCATCCATCAGAAAGGTTGCCTCGAAGCCAAAGGGTGGGGTGCCGCCGGCGGGGTAGCCGGTGTGCGCGAGCATTTCGGCCGGCGACGCGATGCTGAGCTTGCCGAGGCCGGCCGTGTCCTGCACCTTGGCGCGGTCGGCTCGATCTTCGCCCTTCACAATCGCCACCACAATCCGGTTGGTCTTGCTGATGAAGCAAATACTCTTTACAAAGTCTTCCAGCGTTGCGTTCACCGCCAGCGCGGCCTCGGCCACCGAGTGCGTCGATTGCTGAAAAATCAGTTGCTCGGCCTGGATATTACGAGCGCGAATGTGGTGGGCGAGTTTGGTTTCATACAGCGTGTTCATGGTTCATTGATGCGTAATTCTAAGAGCGTTGACGTCGACGATTACGTAGACGTGAACGTAGACGTAGACGTAATCGTCGACGTCAACGTAGACGTAATCATGCTCGATCACGTACACTCTCCTCATGCGAATCATCATCATCGGCGGCCGAGGTCATGTCGGCACCTACCTTGTCCCACGCCTGGTCGAAGCCGGCCACGAAGTCGTCAACGTGTCGCGCGGCGAACGCGCGCCCTACCAGCCCCATGCCGCCTGGCAGCAGGTTCAGCAGGTTACGCTGGATCGGGCCACAGCCGAGGAAGCCGGCACGTTTGGGGCGCAGATTCGCGACCTGAAACCCGATGCCGTCATCGACATGATCTGCTTCAAGCTGGATAGTGCGCGCCAGTTGGTCGAAGCTTTGCGCGGCCACGTGCAACACTTTCTGCACTGCGGCACCATCTGGATTCACGGCCCCAGTGTTCAGGTGCCGACCACCGAGGAACAGCTGCGTCGGCCGTTTGGCGAGTATGGCATTCAAAAAGCCGCCATCGAAGCCTACCTGCTGGATGAGGCGCGCAAACATGGCTTCCCGGCCACCTTGCTGCACCCTGGCCATATCGTCGGGCCGGGCTGGAATCCCTTGAACCCTGCCGGCCACTTCAACCCGCATGTGTTCGAGGTGCTGGGTCGGGGTGAAGCGTTGGCGTTGCCCAATTTTGGTTTGGAGACGGTGCATCACGTGCATGCCGATGACGTGGCCCAGTCATTCATGGCCGCACTCTCGCATTGGAGCACGGCAGTGGGCGAGAGTTTTCACGCCGTCTCGACCCAGGCGCTGACGTTGCGTGGCTATGCCGAGGGCATGGCGGCCTGGTTTGGCCAGCCGGCGAATCTTTCATACAAACCCTGGGATGAATGGCGCACCACGGTGTCGGAAGCCGAGGCCAAAGCGACCTGGGACCACATCACCCACAGCCCGAATTGCAGCATCGCCAAAGCCCAGCGCCTGATCGGCTACCAGCCGCGTTATAGCTCGCTGCAGGCCGTGACCGAGGCCGTGCAATGGCTGTTGGCCCATGCCGTCATTCAGACCCAGTAGTCGCCGCAGTCAGCTGCGCCGGAATCGAACGCGGCTGATAGAGCTGTTGAAGGGTGAGCACGTCCAACTCAATTGCCGTTCTGTTTCGATTTAAAAAGTAGACATGATTGGGAATAACAAAACGCGTTGTCGTAGGGGCGAAGTATTCGCCGCCCATAGGCACGAAATTAGGCATAACAACTGGGTTAAGCCAGCGAAATGTTTGAATTGAGTCCCGTTTCGGAGACCCCCGACCCCTAAAGGGGAGTCGCTGAGGGTGTCAGCGACTCCCCTTTAGGGGTCGGGGGTCCATTGACGAAGCCAAAACCGAGTTCTTTTGCTGGAAGAGACTTTGAGAACGCTTAATTTCGCTCCTGCCTTGGCAAATCTTTATTCCCAATAATGTCTAATGAATGTCCAGGATTTGTGAGGACATGGGTGAGGGGATGGTAGTGCCGCTTAAAAGAGCCCGACAATTTTGCCATCCACGAAATCTACGTTTTCATAAGCGGGGTGAGCACTGAGTCCCGGCATGGTGCGCATGTCGCCGCACAAGGGATACAGGAAGCCCGCGCCCACACTGGCGCGAATGTCGCTAATCGGCAGGCGGTAGCCCGATGGCGCACCCTGCCGCTTTGGATCATGCGAGATGCTCAGATGGGTCTTGGCCATGCAAATCGGCAATTGGTCAAACCCGAGCCGGGTGAATTGCTCGATTTTGCGCTCGGCCTCCGGTGCGTAGTCCACGCCCTCAGCCCCATAAATTTCGCGCGCAATCGTCTCGATCTTGGTCTTGATCGGCTGGTCGAGTGGGTAAAGAAACTTGAAGTCTTTGGGCTTCTCGCACGCGGCCACCACGGCTTCGGCCAGTTCAATCCCGCCCTCGCCGCCATCCGACCACACCCGCGATACATAGGCATCTTCCGCCCCGGCCTCCAGGGCGCAGCGGCGAATTAAGTCGGTCTCGCGCTCGGTGTCGGTGGGGAAGTGATTTATGGCCACCACCACCGGCACGCCAAACTTGCGCGCATTTTGAATCTGGCGGATCAGGTTGGCGCAGCCGAGTTCGAGCGCGGGCAGGTTCTCCTCTACCAGCTCGGGCGGCAGCGGCTTGCCGGCCACAATCCTGCCCACACCGCCGTGCATCTTCAGCGCCCGCACCGTCGCCACCATCACCACGCAATCCGGCGTCAGCCCCGAGTAGCGGCACTTGATGTCCATGAATTTCTCCATGCCCATGTCCGCGCCAAAGCCGCTTTCGGTCACCACGTAATCGGCCAGTTTCAAGGCCAGTTGGTCGGCCACGATGCTGCTGTTGCCGTGGGCGATATTGGCAAACGGCCCGCAGTGCACAAACACCGGCGAACCCTCCAGCGTTTGCATCAACGTTGGCATGATGGCGTCCTTCAGCAGCACTGTCATTGCGCCGGCCACTTTAATGTCCTGGGCCGTGACCATATGCCCGTCCCGGGTCAGCGCCACCACCATCCGGCTCAGCCGTGCGCGCAGGTCATCGATGGACGTGCACAGCGCCAGAATCGCCATCACTTCGCTGGCCACGCTGATGTCGTAGCCGGTATTGCGGGGGATGCCATCCTGGGGCGTGCCCTGGCCAATGGTGATGTTGCGCAGGTAGCGATCGTTGATGTCGACCACCCGCCGGACCATGATGGCCGCTGGATCGATGTTCAATTTGTTGCCATGAAATACGGCGTTGTCCACGGCCGCGCACATCAGGTTGTGCGCGGCACTGACGGCATGAATGTCGCCGGTCAGGTGCAAATTGAACTCCTCCATCGGCACCACCTGTGCATAACCGCCGCCAGCCGCGCCACCCTTGATGCCGAACGTCGGCCCCATGCTGGGCTGGCGGATGCAGGTGAAGACGCTTTTGCCGATGTGATGCAGCGCCTGTGCCAGGCCAATCGTATTGGTGGTTTTGCCCTCGCCCAGCGGGGTCGGCGTGATCGCGGTGACGTCAATGTATTTGCCGTTGGGCCGGTTCTTGAGCCGTTCACGCACATCCAGATGCACCTTGGCTTTGGTTCGGCCGTAGTAATCCAGGTCGTCTTCGGTCAGGCCGATCTGGGCCGCGATCTGCTTGATGGGAATGATCTCGGCCGCCTGAGCGATTGCCAAATCGGAGGGAACAGGGTTGATGCGCTTCATGCAAGCGCGGATTCTACGAGGTTGTTGCGTTGTCGGAAACCAATTACCCTCAAATGTCAGGAACGGAGAAGGTTGTCCTCATGAATATGCTTATCATTGTCTTTATCGTTCTCAGCGAGTATGGCGATTTCAAGGCACTAGAAAGCACTAAGGAGAAACAACATATGGCGACAGGAATTCTGATTGGATTTGTAGTTTGGTTTGTCATTCGGTTTGTGTTGGGCGGCTTTTACACCGTGGCACAAAACGAGAAGGCGGTGAAGACCAGCGTGGGCCGGGCCCTGCGGCTGGGGAATCAAAAGGTGGTCGACGGCCCTCTGGGCGAAACGTTGCGGCCCGATGAGCGTGAGCGCTACCCCTATCCCCAGGTCAAGGTGATCAATCCCGGCGGCCCATATTTCAAGTGGCCGTGGGAGAAGATCTATAAGGTCTCAATCGCCACCCAGACGATCAACATGGCTGCGGATCTGGAGAGCGCCGACGCCAATAATCGCGGCGAGATTCTCGAAGCCGTGACCAAGGACCAACTCAACACCGGTTTGCAGGGCCAGATTCGCTATCGTGTCAGCGAGCAAAATCTGTATGCCTATTTCTTTGGCGTGAAGCGGCCGCTCGTCCACGTCATGGGCTACTTCGTCTCCATTTTGCGCGAGCGTATCGCCAACTTCGAGGCTCCCAAGACATTGGTTGAAGATGCCACTGCACTGGCCCTCAGCAATGTAGCTGGCGTGTCCATCAACGATCTGCGCAAGAACATGGGCAATCTGAACGAGCACATGGACCGCGAGTGCCGCTCATCCACCGCGCGCTACGGCATCGAGCTGGATGCCTCGCTCATCACCGCCATCGACCCGCCGCAGGAAGTCGAGTCGGCATTGGCCGCCATCAACACCGCCCACAATCAGGTCAGCGCCGACATCAGCCAGGCTCAGGCCATGGCCGACCAGAAGCTGGTGCAAAGCCGCCGCGCGGTCGAAATCGAAACCTTGAACGCCCAGGCCGAGGTGGAGCCGTTGCGGGCACTGGCCGAGCAGTTGGAGAAGCTAAAGCAAAGCGGCTCCGAAGTCATGCCGTCGTATCTGCGCAACGTGCGGCTACGGCTGTTTAATAAGGCTCAGCGCACCATTCTGGAGGTGAAATAAGCATGATCACTGAATTACTCGCGTTCATCTTTGATTCAGTTGGCGTGGTCGGCATCGCCGTGGTGACCTTCCTGGCCTTGTCCGTCGGCCTGCCCATCGTTTTGGGCATCCTGCGCTTCCTGGGCATCTACGCCATTGTTGAGGAGGGAACCACCCATGTATATACCCTGTTCGGCAAAGTGGTGTTGCTGATCAGTGAGCCGGGGTTGCAAATTCTATGGCTCAAAATGGGCCCGCGCGCATTTCTGGTGCGCTGGCTTGGCGAGCTCAAGATCGTCGACACGCGGCTCGATCAGCAATATCTGCGCAGCCAGCCGGTGAACAGTGAAGAAGGCGCGCCGATGGGCATCGGTGTGTGGTACGAGATGCGCGTCAGCGACCCAGTTTCGTATCTCTTCAAGAATGCCGATCCCAAAGGTTCGCTGGCCGCCAATGTCAGCAACGCCGCCATTCAACGTCTCAGCAACCTGCCTCTGGACACCATGCTGCAAGACCGGCACGCCATGAGCCAGGCCGTGCGCGATGAAGTCTCGCCGCGTTCGCAGGAGTGGGGTTACCGGCTCGGCTCGATCTACATCCGCAAAGTTCACTTTCGCGACGTCCAGATGATTCGCCAGATTGAACAAAAAGTGGTGAACCGGCTGCGTCAGGTGACGGCGGGCATCTCCCAGGACGGTGCCAACCAGGTTCGCGTCATCGCCAGCTCGGCCGACCGGCGCGCGGCCGTGGAGTTCGCCAAAGCCCGTGCGCTGCGCCCCACCATCGTCGGTGCCGCGCTACAAGACATCGGCAAAGACCCCATCGTGCTCAATGCCATGTTCGAGGTGTTGGAACTGGAGCGCCTGATCGAGGGCAACAGCGTTGTCACCTTGATTCCTTCCGATAGTCGCGATATGTTGAAGCAACTGTTGGCGGCCGAACCGAAGTAGATCAGTGGTAGTGCGTCTCCCCTCCCTCCTGGGGAGGGGGCCCTCCTTAGACGGGAGGGGTTGGGGTGGGTCCCGTGATAATGCAGCCATGCAAAATGCCCCACTTTCATACTGGCACACCTCGGCCAAAGCCTCAGGGCCAGCCCTAAGCCACGCACTGCCTGCCACCGCCGATGTCGTTGTCATCGGCGGTGGCATTGTCGGCACCTGCGCCGCCTACTGGCTGGCCCGTAACAGTACCCAAAAACTCAAGGTTATCCAACTCGACCAGCACGCGCTAGCCGCTGGCGCAACTGGCCGCAACGGTGGTTTCCTCACCCTCGGAACCGCCGAGTCCTATTCCAGCGCCGTAGCGCATTTCGGCAAACCCACGGCCGATGCCATCTGGCAGCTCACCCTCACCAACCGCGACCTGATGCGCGGCGTCATTCGCGAGGAAGATTTGCCGTGCGATTATCGCGAGCCCGGCCATCTCTCGCTGGCGCTGTCTGACGAATCCCTGACGCGCATGTCGCTGGACGCAGCGGCACGCACAGCCGCCGGTCTGGAAGCTCTCGTCCTCGATCGCGATCAACTTCGCACCTTCATTCGCATCGATTTGGGCCCGGATATTCGCGGTGCCGTCTATACGCCCAACACGGGGTTGCTGCACTCGGCCCAATTTATTTATACGCTGGCCGGCGCTGCCCAGCGGCAGGGGGCCGAACTGGCGCAAGCCCAGGTCACCCACCTGGAGCCGAACGGCGCAGGTGTAAACGTCCACACGTCGCAGGGCACGATCTCGGCCGGTGCCGTCATCGTGGCGGCCAATGCGTGGGCGAGCTGGCTCATGCCCAATCACACCAGCCCCATCCAACCCGTGCGCGGCCAGGTGCTCAACTATGCCGCCATCCCACCGGTTTTTCAACATGGCATGGGAGCCGGCCTCACCGCCACCGGCGAATACTGGCAGCAGACGCCCACCGGCGAGATTGTGCTGGGTGGCTGCCGCGCTGCCCGGCCCGACGGCGATGTCGGTCAGCTCAACAACGACACCACCGACGATGTGCAAGCCGCGCTCGAACGCGTGTTGCCGACGTTGTTTCCCAAACTGGCAGGACTGCGCGTGGCCCAACGTTGGGGCGGCCCCATGGCCTTCACGCCCGACTATCTGCCCGTGGCCGATGCGGTTCCCGACGTGCCTGGCGCCTGGTTCGCGGGTGGCTTTTGCGGGCATGGGATGCCTTTTGGGATGATCTTTGGCCAGCTATTGGCCGAGGCTGCGCTGAGTGGACACAAACCAGCGGCTCTGGCCCCATTTGCCCTCGGTAGAATGACGCTGCGTGAGCCATCTGCAACCCACACCGTCCCGGCTGAATAAGCTGAGTTCTTTGATCGAGCCCGTCCTGTTAGCCCTGGCGCTGGGGTTCAACGGGCTGGGCGCGCTCTCGCTGCATTTGCAGGGCGCAAATTTCACGCCGATCGCGCGTTCGCCGCTGGTGGCGTTTGGGGTGTTTGCCTGCGCCGTGGTCGCGCTGTGGCTGTGGCTCAACCATGTGGCACCGGCCCGCGATCCCTTGCTGTTGCCGGCCGCCGTGTTGCTCAGTGGCTGGGGACTGTTGACCCTGGCACGGGTCGCGCCCAACTTTTTGTTGCGCCAGACGGCCTGGCTATGTGTGGGGTTGCTGGCGTGTGGTGCAGTGGCCGGCGCGCGCAATCAACTGCGCTGGTTGTATCGCTTCAAATACACCTGGCTCCTGTTAGCCTTCGGCTTGTTGCTCGCCACACTGGTTCTGGGTGTGAACCCGGCCGGCACCGGCGCACGGCTGTGGCTGAGCATCGGCTCGCTGTTTCTGCAACCTTCCGAAATCCTGCGCCTGTTCATGATCGCGTTTCTGGCCGCGTTTCTGGCCGAACGTTTGGAAACAGGAAATCGCATCGTTCCTTCCGACCAGACCACATCGCCATTCCGTGCAGGGCTGGCCACGCTCCAGGCATTGGCCCCCAGCATGCTGATGTGGCTCATCGCTGTGGTGTTGCTATTCAGTCAGCAGGATTTGGGCGCGGCTGTGTTATTGCTCGGCACCTTCATCACCATGCTGTATCTGGCAACGGGTCGCAAACGCCTGCCGTTGGGTGGGTTGGCAGTGTTGCTGCTGGCGGGTGTGGCCGGCTATTTCCTCTCGGCTCGCGTCGCCCAACGCATCACCATCTGGCTCAACCCGTGGGCCGATTCGCAGAACACGTCCTTTCAAATTGTTCAATCCCTCATCGCCCTAGCCAGCGGCCGCGTGTTTGGCCAGGGTTTGGGCCAGGGACGGCCGGGCTATGTGCCGGCTGTGCACACCGACTTTCCTTTCGCTGCCATCGGTGAGGAATTTGGCCTGATTGGCATGTTGACCTGCATTGCCGCGCTCGGCATCGTGGCCTTGCGGGGCTGGCGCATCAGCCAGCGGGCGGGCACACCCTACATGCAATTGCTGGCCGGCGGCATTTCAGCGGCACTGGCCCTGCAAGCCTTTGTCATCATCGGTGGCAATCTGGCAGTGGTGCCGTTGACCGGCGTCACATTGCCGTTCATCAGCTACGGTGGCAGCTCGCTGCTGGTCAGTTTTATTTCGATGGGGCTGTTGATGCACATGAGCACGGCGCAAGCGCCAATGCCCGCGCTCGACACGCCGCCCAAAGTAGGTGTGCGCGGCAAATTGCCGACCACTCAGATGCGTCCCAATTTGCTCTCGCGCCGGGCTGGTCGCAACATGGCCTGGCTCAGTGCCGCCTTGTTTGCCGTGCTGGCCCTTGCCAGCACCCGCTGGGGCGTGTTGCAGGCGCAGGGTCTGGTGACACGCCAGGACAATCCACGCCGGGTCGAAGCCGAGCGCGCCGTGGCGCGTGGGCCGATTCTGGCGCGGGATGGCACGCCGTTAGCCTACTCGCTGGCCAGTATTCCCAGCAACACCGAGCTTGCGCAGAGCGGCTTGCGCGAGCCTGCCAGTTTTGTGCGCACCTACCCGGATAGGTCGGCCGTGGGCGCAACCGGCTACTACAGTGAACGCTATGGCACCAGTGGATTGGAGGCATTTGCAGACTCGCGTTTGCGCGGCCCTTCTAACGTGCTCGACCGGCTTTTACATCGCCCCCAGATCGGCCTGCCCGTGGACACCGCCATCGACCCCGTGCTGCAACACAATCTGGCCCAGGCTTTGCGTGGCTATAAGGGTGGGGCCATCGCCGTGAACTGGCACACCGGTGAGGTGTTGGCCCTCGTCAGTGCGCCGTCGTTCGATCCCAATCGGCTGGATGAAGATTGGGAGCAGTTGCGCGACGACCGAAATGCGCCGTTGATCAATCGCGTGACGCAGGGGTTGTATCAACCCGGCAGTCTATTGCCAGCGCTATATGCCGATCTACAGCCGCCATCGGCCATTCCGCCGCTCTCGAACACCATTCCTCTGACTGGCTTTGGCCAACTGCGCGCGCTCAATCTGCACCTCACGGTCACGTTCGAGTTGGATAACAGCATCACGCCCTTCCCGCCGGCCGCGACCCTGAGCGAGACGCTGGGTCAGGGCAGTTTGCGAGTGACGCCGTTGCGGGTGGCGGCGACCTGCGCAGCATTATTGGCCAGTCAGCCTATTACGCTGAGCCTGCTTGCACCCGCGCACAACCCCGCGCTGCTGAATGGGACCGCAACCCGCAATGGCACCTGCAACCACCATCTTGGCTATGCCGATGTGGGCGTGGGCCAGCGCGCCGTGTGGCTGGTGTCGGCTCACCCCACACAACCCTGGCTGATGGTGTTGGTGATTGAGCAATCCGCCTCACTCACGCAATGGCAGGATGCCGCCGAGCACATCGCGCACTGCAATGGATTCAAATATGGCATTTGCCCATCAGGCGAAACTGGGCTTTGAGCTTTTCTGAAAGCTCAAAGCCCAGCACCCCAATCGCTACAACAGATTCCAAATTAGGTTCCAAATTTCGCGGGTGCCGCTGTGCTCGACCAGTTCATTCGACTTCTGCATGAACGCCTGAGCGTCGGCCGTCGGCAGCCAGTTTTCTCGCCACGGCTCATACTCGCTCAGGCTTTCAAACTCCCACTCGATGCACACCACGTCGGATGTGCCGATGTTGGACGTGTAAACGCGATAGGCATGCGGTGGCTTGAAGCGTTTGTTGTCTTCCGCGAGTAAGGCGAGAAATTCCTGGGTCTTGCCTACTTTCACTGGGATGGTTAAACGATTGACGATCATAGTGCCTCCTGACGCTGAACCTGACTGACTTAACGGGAGTTACTACCTAACTCCATCAGTGTCAAGTTAAGCGTTTAAAGGGCTTGTCAAGGGGAATTCTGGTCAACTTTCGAGCAAATTGAAGTAAGAATCGCCGTTATGACTGACATTGCGTGAGCATACTTGATAAGTATTTTATTATGAATGACTTGCTTTGTTCATGTCACACGATTTTTAGCCTGTTGTATCGACATTGCTCGTTGAAAATTACATAAGTCGACTTTGGATTAATCCCTTGACAGAAATTTGCTTTCCTTAACTTGACACTGATGCGCTTAAGCAGGCTCGTCAGCGGCACGCCGAGTATTTCGCGCGCTTTCTGGAAGCCGAGATGCACGCGGTTGACCCGAGAGGGTTCTCCCGCGTCATGGAGGTCGAACAGCACAATGCCCGCGCGGCACTACGTTGGCTCATCGATCACAAGGACCCGCTGGCGGGCATGCTTGCCAATTGCATAGGCGGTTATCTTGTCGGGTCGGGTTCGCAAACTGAGGACCGGCGGTTGCTGCGCGAGGTGCTATCTGCCGATATTGAATTGCCGTTGGCCACTCGCAACGACCTGTTGGCAACGGCTTCGATCTGCGCCTGGCAACGGCACGATTTTGAAGAGGCGTTGCGCTACGGTCATGAAGCCCTGGCCGTCTCGCGCGCGATGAATTCGCCGTCGCGGGTTGCGGAAGATTTGATCTCGTTCAGCCATGTTTACATCGAGATGGACGACTGCGCCCAGGCAAAAGAGGTGGCACTTGAGGCTGTGCAGGTCGGCCGCACCGTTCAAGACTCCGTGGCGCTGGTGGGCGCGCTGGGTGAGCTTGGGCAAGCAGAATTGACCCTGGGCGATGTGGGCCAGGCCGAGGCGTGCTTTCGAGAAGCATATGCCTTGTGCCAGGTGCCGGGTTTCGGACAACATGTCTACTGGGGCCATGCGTGTCTGGGCATGGGCGAAATTGCGTTGAGCCACCACAACTACGACCAATCGCTTGAATTCCTGCGCGAGGGCGTGCGGCGTAGTGCATATGCCACGACGCAACTATGTATCCTGAGCCCGCTGGCCGGCGTCATCGGCACGATGCCACGCCCCACGCCCGCCGACGTTCAACGCGCGGCGAAGATTTGGGGCGCGGTCGAGGCGCTTACCGAGAAGCTGGGAACAGCCTTTCCGCCGTGCTTTCGCCGCCGGACTGACGCGCTGATCGCCGAGGCGCGCTCGCGCATCAACGCGAAGACCTTCAACGCAGCCTGGGCCGAGGGCCGCGAGCTGTCGCTCGACGAGGCGATTGCGCTGGCGGTGATGGATTAGGATGGCGAATGCAAAGTCGGTTGACAGCCCCGAACGTCCAGCGATCAATCGCCGGCCTACAGGTTGGCACCCGATGAATCGGGCTTAAAACCGGCTTCAGCCGGTGCCGTTTTGTAGCACGGCGATGCCGATACTGCATCGGACTATCGCTGTGCGGCCACGGCCGGCAAAACCTGACTTTGCATTCGCCATTGATGGATTAGTGTGACGTGTGTTCCCAGTGTTTAAGACAGTACAATCACGACTCATGACGCTATCACCCCATCCTCATCCACCCCACAACATTCCGTCCTTTGCCCAGGAATGCCTGACCGCGCTCGCACAGGCCGGACTGGGACGCGCCGTGTCGCTGGGTGGCGCGTTTGGCCTAGCGCACTACTACGAATATCGCACGACACACGACCTTGACGCATGGTGGACGGCCGAAGCCACTCGTGAAGCGCGCGCCCGCGTCGTGGCCGTCATCGAAGGTGCGCTCGCTCCATTTGGGCAGACGCGCACCCGCGCCTGGGGTGACGTCGTCAGCGTTGACTTGCGACAGGGCGGACGCACCACATTTAGCTTTCAGATCGCGGCGCGGTCTGCACTGTTGCGCGATGAAATCACCGGCGTGTGGCAGGGTGACATCCGCGTGGACTCGTTCGATGACTTGCTCGCCAGTAAGATGGCGGCGCTAGTCAATCGCGGTGCACCGCGCGATTTTCTCGACATTTACACGCTGTGCAGCGCGGGGGAAACGAGCATGGCTGCGTGCTGGCAATTGTGGCAAGAACGCCAGCAGCTTTCTGGAGAGGACGATAATCTTGGACGCGCAACATTGGCCGTGCGCGCAAACCTCGCTCGCATCGAAGCGGCGCGACCGCTCGCAGAAAAACCGAACGGTGAACCTGCCGAACGCAGCGCGACCGTGCGAGACTGGTTTGAGCAGGAGTTTCTGAATGGATTGGATTGATGGCGCGCTCTACCCCGAACTGGATAAGCCGCCCGCCCAACTGACGACGACGGACGAACGCGCCGACTTCATCGCGCGTATGTGCGGTGCGTGGGACTTCGGCGTGTATCCCTACCCCGAAACCGTCGCCGAAGTTCGCAAGCCCGAATGGTGCGAGGCGGTGGATCAGTGCCGGTTGCTCACCTCGCACACTTATCATTTGTTGCGGCGCTGGCACCGCTTGGCGCCATTGCCCTATCTCGGTTTCGTGCCGGCCTTCGTACGCGACGATCCGTTTCTATTGCAAGTGTGACTCCCTCCCTAAAATATTCAGCCGCCTGTGCAAGGCGGCTGAATCCTTCATCGGGCGATGCTGTTCATTGCTCACTCAGGGCATTTCCACCTTCATGCGGGTGCTGTCGGAGGTGCCATAGACCACCTTCTTCGTCACCTTGCCCGCCAGATCAAACAGGTCTGCCGTATACGCCGCGGTGAAGTGATCAGGCCCATCCATCTTGATCGTGAGATGCGCCCTGACTTTGCCGGTGTTTTTGCCCTTTTCGTCGAAGGCATACGCCTCGAACGTCATGAGATAGCCGTTGCCAGAGCGAATCCAGACGCCGTGCGCGGGCGCATTCGTGGCCGGGTCGCTGGTGTTCGTTTCGACCATGTTGCCATCAGCAGTGATGGTCATCATCGACTCAAACGTGGGTCGTGGATTGCCCTCCGATTTGGGGATCGTGGTATTCCAGGTGCCGACCAGACTAGGCGCGGCGGCTTGAGCGCCGGTTGCCGGATTGGCCGTCGTGGCCAGCGCGACCAGTAGTCCGGTCACGGCGAGAAAGGTGAGAATTTGTTTGTTTTTCATGCGTTGTCTCCTGAGGTACTTGAATTATTTGAGTTGCTTGATCCAGGGGCTCGTCCTCCGGCGTCCAAACAATCGTCCAGGTTTCGGTGATGGTGATTGTGAGACTGCGCCGGATGAATCTGCCCATGATTTCAGGGTAGCAAAGTGGCGCGCGCAACGCCGCAAATAATTCCACTAAAATTCCACAACATGCCTCATCCCATTAACGCTCGTTTCGCAACGTTATCCTTTGGCGCACTGCTCAAGCAACTGCGCAAACAGGCGGGTATGACGCAGCGCGACCTCGCCGCCGCTGTCAACTACAGCGATTCGCTCATCTCCAGCCTGGAAAAAGAACAGCGGCAGCCGGATCTCGACGCTGTGATCCACGCCTTTATCCCGGCACTGGGCTTGCAAGATGACCCCGACACCGCTGCTTGGCTGATCGAGCGCGCGGCCGTTGCTCGTGGGGAGCAGCCACCATCGTCAGTCACCTTGCAACGCACCACAAGTCTGGTGTTGCAAGAGGAACGAGAAGCGCAGACCTCTCCGTTGCCTGCGCTGCCCACGGCATTGATTGGCCGCAGTGAGGAAGTCACCCAGCTTTGCAATCGTCTTTTGGGCCACACCGGCCGCCTGTTGACGCTGGTTGGCCCACCCGGCATCGGCAAGACGACCCTGGCGCTG
>JBBQST010000052.1:0-14138 GCA_038213625.1 Thermoflexales bacterium | reverse complement strand
AGAATCCACTTAGCTAGAGCCGGTATAAACCCTTTTAATGTCAATTTTCTCCACGTTGCCCACACCTGTTTTGCAAGCGCTCGACGTCGGCTTCTATAGCTTCCACACATTCGTCATCCTGTTTAATATGTTCGGATGGATCTGGAAGCCGGCGCGCAAATGGCACATCGGGTTGGTCGTGATTACGGCCTTCTCGTGGTTTGTGATCGGAGGGTTGCTGGGCTACGGGTGGGGCTATTGCTTTTGCACCGACTGGCACTGGCAGGTGCGCCAGACCCTCGGCTACAACGATGGCAACATCTCGTATATTCAGCTGCTCTTTCGCGGCTTTGGCGTGGAACTGAGCACGTTGCAATCGAATTGGCTGGCCTACGGCATCTTCGGCTTCATCATCCTTGCCACCGTCGTGGTCAACGGCCGTGACGCAATCCTCGCCTTGCACCGACGTGCAGCACTCAAACACGCTTCAGCCTCATAACCCGTCACTAAACGCAACTTGCTACTATTAACGCTGGCGACGTGGTTTTCGAGTCCAATCTGGAGCAGCATCGAAAAAGCAGATGCCTATGCAATTCGCATAGGCATCTGCTTTTAAGGACTTCAATGTCTGTAACTTTTACGGCTTGGGAGCGGGTGGAGGCGGCGCACCTGTGCCACTGTCCTTATTTTGCGGCGTCAAATTGGCCTTGCGGCGGCGACCGAACACAGCCACCAAAATGGCCGCCAGAATCCCCAGCAGCACGATCACACCACAGGCAATGCCAATAATAGACATGAGCCCGAACCGAGCCACCAACGTCTGTGGCGCAGCACCCGGTGTTCCTTCAACAGCCACCGTCGTCGACACGGCGGTGCCAATGGCCACCACTGCATCCGCCGTTGCCTCCCCTGTCACCACCACCGGCTCAGTAATGGCTGTCTCGGCAATCACGGTTTGTTCAGCCGGTGCCACGGCTGCCAGTGCCACAACCGTTTCACGTGCGCCGAGGGTGGCCACGGCCTCTGCAATCGCTGTCGCTTCTGGCGCAGACGGCGTGGTGGTCAACACCGTAGAGGCTACCACGGTGGACTGGGCGGCAGCAACAGCCACTTCGTCCTCAGCACTCATCGTTGGCACTGCGCTGGCCTGTGTATCTGTCAACACGGATGTGTCTGTCACCACTGCCGTGCTGTCTGCGGGCACAGGCTCGGGGGTTGCTGGCGCCTCGGGTGTCGCGGACGCATCCGCACTCACAGGCACGCTCGCCACAACCATCGCTTCAATTGCCGTCACCTGGTCCACCAGCACAGTGGCCTGAGCCGACGGCTGACGGGCCGCCAGATCCTGCACCAATTGCTTCACGTTTAATAGCAGATCGGCCGTAGCGGGATTTGAGGGATCGAGTTGCAACGCGGTCTGGACATGGTCCACAATTTTCTCCAACTGTGGCAATGCCTGCGCCGTGTTCAAATCCTCGGCAATTCGCAGGTCATATACCAGTTGGGCATATTCCTGGTGCACCTCGGCCACATTCGGATTCAACTCAATCGCTTTCTCGTAGGATTGCTCGGCCAGTGTCACAAATTGGCGCGTGCCACCCTGCGGCACGCCGTTGTCCAGCGCGATGGCTGCACGGTAGGCGCGGCCCAGCGCCACCCAGGCATCTGTGCTATCGGGTGTCAGCGCAACCGCTTCACGCGCCAGCAAAATTTGCTGCCACACCTTGGGGGCCAGGATCGACACCTCAAAATTATTTTGAGCGCTGGCTTCCAGATTGCGCCGGCTCCAACGCACGTCCACGCCGTCGAATACACCACCGGGCGTGCTTTCACCCAAAAACACGTTTTCGGTGCTGGCGGTGTAGGGCAGGCGCACCGAGATCTCGCTATCACCAATCCGACCCTGCCAGGCGGTGGCGGTTTCCAGGGAATAGTTGAACTGGGCGATGGGCCACTGCCCAGCCGCGGTGGTCGTAAATCCAGCACCGACTGCAAGCTCGGTCCGCCCCGGCAACGTTACGGGAAAGGTTGCCCACTGGATCGCCGGCTCACCTTCACCATAGGGATTGGTGCGCGCCGTCAGCGCATAGCCGGTCGGCACCCCGCCGACATCAACCTCAAAACCCTCAACCACCGGCAGGTTGCCGTTGGCGTCCTTGATGCCGCTCAGATCATTGAGTGGAAACCCTAGGTTGAATGACACGTCGTTGCGACCACTATTGCGAAGCACGAAGCTGCTGTTCACTCGAGCGCGAACGGTTTCATCATCCTGCACAATCTCGCCCACAGGTACTTCCGCATCGGTCAGAATGGCCGACGGTGGCTCAATCACAAACTCAATGGTTTGTGACACCAATCCAACAGACCCAGCGATATCCGCTGCCTCGACCGACGAAGGGTCGGGGGAAATAGCTGCGCCGGGCGAGCGAGTGGGCGGTGCCGTGCCGGCCATCACCAGGCTCGATGAACCCGCCATCGTTGCAGCCAACACAGACACCAATGCAGCTGCAACTGAATAATATGAACGAGCGATACGACGTTTGGCTCTCATGAAATGTGCTCCTTTGACCTCTCTTAACCTCTATTGTAGTTGCGAACTGACCTTGACCCAAAAGCCAGGATCGTCACGTGAAACCCAATGCCCGGTACCTAACCCACGGCCGTGGCGATGCCAAATTTCACCTTGATCGCTTGCCTGTGCTTTTTTGCTGGACATTGTATAGTTGGCCGGATTACCAACAACGGCCTCTACACATAGCTTCCTGCGCTTTTATTCGTATTTATTGGTTCTGGCTCTCAGTGCCGCTGGTTACCGCCGTTGCGTGGTCGTATCCATTTATATGCCTACCTTTTTGAAGAATCGCACGCTGTGGGGCTTCAGCCTGGCGCACTTTAGCGTCGATCTGTGCGCTGGCGCTCTCCCCGTCATCATGGTCTATCTGGCGCGCCATTTGCAGCTCAGCATTGCCCAGTCGGCCCTCGTGATCGGCGTCTATACGCTGTGTTCATCGTTCACTCAACCCCTGTTTGGCTATCTCAGTGATCGCGCTGCCGCGACTGGCAGTGCTTGGAGCAGGTGGCAATCGGCAGTCGGGCTGGCCTGGCTGGCCATCTTTCAGGGCTCTACCGGCTTTGCCCCCAACTATGGCGTGTTGCTGGTGCTGGCGGGCTGCGCTGGATTGGGCTCGGCCGCGTTTCACCCGCATGGAGCCAGCGGCGCCAGCAAGAGTGGCGGCGCCCGCAAGACCAGCGCCATGGCCGTGTTCATGCTCGGCGGCAATACTGGCTACGCCATCGGCCCTATTCTGGCCGGCCTTGTGCTGGAAGCGGTGGGTGTGCATGGCAGCATCGCGATCAGTTTTATAGGGCTGGCGCTGGTGCCGCTGGTCTATTTTGCCGGCCGCAACACCACCCACATGGCAGTTCCCGCGCCGGCAACGCCCGCCGCACCGACTCGCAACAAGAAGTTGGAGCGAAACCTGGCGTTTAGCCGCTTCGCTGTCATTGCACTGCTGATTGTGATGTTCTTTCGAGCCTGGACCCAATCCGGCATCACGTCCTTTGTGCCGGTCTACTTCAGCCAGATCGCCGGGCTGAGCGTGCCTGATGCAGCCAAGGTTTTGAGCCTCAACCTGCTGGCACTGGCGTGCGGCGGTTTGGTGGGCGGGGTGCTGGCCGATCGATTGGGCAGTAAGCGCGTGTTGATTTCAACCTATTTGATCTATGCGCCCTGCACCTATCTGCTGTTTACCACCCACGGCCTGCTACCCTTGCTGATCGCGCCGCTGGCCGGCTTTGTGGCGGGTGCGTCCTGGCCTCCCCTGATCGTGATGTCGCAGGAGTTGTTCCCCAAGAATGCCGGTGTGGGTTCGGGCATTGCGCTGGGCTTTGCTTTTGCCATGGGCGGCATCGGCCAAAGCATCACCGGTTGGCTGGCCGAGCCGGAACATCTGGGGCTACAACCTGCGCTCCAAATGCTTGCATTGTTTCCCATTCTGGCCGCAATTTTTGTATTGGCCTTGCCTGCGCGCCACAAGCAGGTTGCGCCGGCTCCGTCCACAATAACTGTAAGCGCAAAGTAGTTTCGCTAGTCGAATAAGTTCATTACAAAAGGGCAAGGGTTTCATTGAGACCCTTGCCCTTTTGTTTTTTCGTTGTGCCCTGGCCGATTGGCTAGGGATATGTGCACAACTATTAACCTAAGTTTCGCCATTATTCAAAAAATCATCCAAAAGGATTGCGGGAATAGGCTTTAGGACCGACTTAATATAAACCTTTTGACTTAGGGCGGCATACGAGGATGCTTAGAAGCCTGCTATTATTGCAAAAAATATTCCTGGGATTGCGTTAGTAAGGCTTTAGAATGACTTATGGCCAAATCATTAGGCTTATTTGGTAGCGCACAATTTCTTACAACACAATCAGAAAAGGACTACATTTTTCTTCGAAATCTCAATGTATCGTCCAGTTTTCACTTAAGTTGATTTCTCATCATAGTGTCGAGTATGTCAAATACTGGATCGAGAGGGTGTCTTCGCGGATTAGGGCTAACTGTAATTTTCGAAGCTGGAATGGGTGAAAGATGGTGTTGGGTTGGACATTTAAAGACACCGCCTCGATGCTGTGTTGTCGACTTTCGGCAGTGTTAACTGCACAGCACATCATCACGATCAATGGCTTGCTCCTCTGATCGATCAGCCTGTGTGTTTGAAATTTCAGAATGCGCCTACAGGCACGACAACCCCAGTCTCAAAAAGAACGCTTAAGTGAAAATTGTGCAGGCTTGCATTTAGGCCATCAATATTCGCAGTAGCCCAGTCGCTCAATTTACGAAGTAGAGGAGAGGAGGTAAGGCTCATGAAAGACCACTTATTTTTACAAGGCAATGATCGTCGCGAACACACCGTCAGCGTCATCGTTCCTGCCCTAAACGAGGCAAAGAACCTGCCCCATGTGCTGCCCCGAATTCCAAAGTGGGTGCACGAAGTCATTTTGATCGATGGCAACTCCAGGGATGACACGGTTGAGGTGGCAAAATCGCTCTGGCCCAACATCCGGGTGGTGCCGCAACAATTTGGCAAAGGCAAAGGCGCGGCATTGCGCACTGGCTTCAATGCGGCCACCGGCGACATCATTGTCATGATCGACGCCGATGGCTCAAATGACCCGGAAGAAATTCCCCATTTTGTCGGCGCATTGCTGTCTGGTGCCGACTTCGCCAAGGGATCCCGTTTTATCCATGGCGGCGGCACCCTGGACATGGAGTGGCACCGCAAATTTGGCAACTGGTGCTTCACCATGTGCGTGCGGACCTTGTTTGGCGGCCGTTATTCCGATTTGTGCTACGGCTACAACGCCTTTTGGAGCCACATCCTGCCCAGGCTGGCCCTGGATGCCAACGGCTTCGAAATTGAAACGCTCATGAATGTGCGTGCACTACAAGCCGGCTTGCACATCACCGAAGTTCCCAGCTATGAATACGAGCGTATTTATGGCACCAGCAACCTAAGCGCCATCCGTGATGGAACGCGCGTTTTAAAAACCATTCTTCGCGAACGATTTCGCCAGACTCCTGGCGCCGCTATCGACCGCGATCAGATCGCGCGTACGCGTCTTCAACAGGCGCGTAGCATGCAATTTACACCTGATGCCTCTTAAGTCACTTCGTCATCGTCTGTTCCTGCTGTTGTTGCCCATCGGCATTGCCGTGGCCTTGTTCGTGTGTCTGCCCTGGCTGGCGGCTGCCGGCCCCGATGGCCCCCAGGGTGATCAGGCGATCAGCGCGTCGACCCTGCCGCCAGGGTTCATTGAAGAACAGGTGGGTCCCAACCTGGCATCACCCGTGGGTTTTGATATGACCACGGATGGCCGCATTTTCGTCGCCCAAAAGCATGGCGTCGTCCGTGTGATCCGGCCGGATGGTTTGCTGGCTGGCACGGAATTCATCAATATCACCAGCACCGTCAATCTGGCCAACGACCGTGGACTGCTGGGCTTTACCCTGCACCCCAGCTTTCCCATCTCGCCGTATGCCTATCTGCTCTATACCTATGACCCGCCCGGCGTGGTGCAGGATGCGCCTGCCGAGCGCGTAAGTCGATTGATTCGGGTGACGGTCTATCCGACCAACACCAGCATCAGTATCCCCGGCAGCGCCGTGGTCTTGCTGGGCAAGAACAGCACACGCGAAAATATTGGCGATGAGACCAGCTTTGCTGATGTGCCGTCGTGCGATAACGCTGGCGTGCCCATCGAGGATTGTGTGCCGTCAGACGGCCGTTCGCACAGCGTGGGCCATCTGGAATTTGGTAACGATGGCGCGCTGTATGTCAGTCTGGGCGATGGCTCGACCGATACCACCATGGATGTGCGTGCGCTTCGCTCGCAAAATCTGGACAGCCCGCTCGGCAAAGTGCTGCGCATCGATCCCATGACGGGTGAAGGATTACCGACCAACCCCTTTTTTGACTCGGCAAATCCTGGGCGCAACCGATCCAAAGTGTGGAGCTATGGCTTGCGCAATCCGTATCGTTTTGCGCTACATCCCACCACCAATCAGATCTACATCGGCGATGTGGGCTGGGGCACATGGGAAGAGTTGAACTCGGGACGCGGCAAAAACTTTGGCTGGCCGTGCTATGAGGGCAACGACAGTGGGAGCGCCATCCAACCCGGCTACGAGGATTACGCACCCACCCAGGCCTTTTGTGCCTCGCTCTACAGCCAGGGACTGGGCGTGGTCGAGCCGGCTCTATATAGCTATCGCCACGTCATTTCTGGTAACCAGACGCTGGGCGCGGCCATTGTGGTGGGTGCGTTCTACACCGGCACCAGCTTCCCCGCGCCGTATCGTGGGGCACTCTTTTTTGGTGATTACAACAATCGCACCATGAGCTACGCGCTCATCACCGAAACCGTGGTCATGGACCAGCGTGTGCAGCGCGAGCAGACGGCCATGGGCATACAGTCGGCCGCAGCCAGCCAGATCAGTGTTGCCAAGTTTGGGGACATTGACGGTGGTCCATTGAGAATGATGAGCGGGCCGGATGGCAATCTGTATTACTCGTTCATGTACTTCACCGGCACCGGTGGCATTCGGCGTATTCGCGCCATTGCTGTCGGCAACACGCCGCCCACGGCCAAGATCAGCGCCAATCCCACCAATGGTGCGTTGCCATTGGTTGTGAACTTCTCCAGCGACGGCTCGTTCGACCCCGACGGCCCGATTACCACGACCTGGAGCTTTGGCAATGGCGCGACCTCACAACTGGCAAACCCAACGTATACGTATACGGTCGTGGGCACTTACAAAGCCGTCCTCACCGTGACGGATAGCCTGGGTGAATCCGCAACGGCAAATGTCCAGATCGAGGCCGGCAACACCGCGCCCGTGCCCACCATCATTTCGCCCGCCGAGACAGATACCTACAACGTCGGCCAGGTCATCAACCTGCAGGGCTCGGCTCAGGATGCCGAGGACGGCCCCTTGCCAGGCAGCAGCCTGTCGTGGGCCGTGTCGTTGCACCACAACGAGCACGTGCATCCCGATTTGTTCAGCGCCACCGGCAGCACCGCGTCCTTTACCATCCCCGATCACGGCGATAACACCTTCTTCCAGATTTGTCTGACAGCAGTCGATAGCAAAGGGACCAAAACCACGACCTGCCGCGATATTCGTCCCAACAAGGTGTCTGTGCTGTTCCAGACTCAACCCAGCGGCCTGCAGGTCATCTACGAAGGCATTGCCCAGACCACGCCGTTCACGGCCAAGAGCGTGGTGAATTCTCAACAGTTGGTGATCGCGCCGGCCATTCAAAGCTTTCGCACGTTCAAGGATTGGAGCGGGGCTGCCAACAAGTCCAACACGCTCAATGTCACGATGGACCCTGCACCCGCGAGCTACACCGCCTCATACTTCAATCAGCCGCCGGTTGCGCAGATTCAGGCCAACCCGGTCACGGGCACGGCACCGCTCACCGTTTCGGTCTATGCGGGGCTCTCATCTGATCCTGAATCCTCGCCGTTATCGGTTCGATGGAACTTTGGGGACGGCCATGGCTCGCTCAGCGTGTCGACGACCCATGTCTATCAGTCCAGCGGCGTATTCACCATGACGCTGGTGGTGTCCGACACCCTGGGTCTGGTTTCAACGACAACGTCACAAATCCGGGTGGGTATTGGCGCGGCCAACACCCTGTTCATGCCCATTCTTCAACGAAGCAGTTAAGTTCATCAACCGAATTTGATGATCATTTGATGATCCAACCCATTACGATTCATCATTCACGCCATTGCACTTTCAGGCGGGTGTCC
Organism: Thermoflexales bacterium; assembly: GCA_038213625.1. Taxonomy (GTDB): domain Bacteria; phylum Chloroflexota; class Anaerolineae; order J036; family Brachytrichaceae; genus JANMVQ01. Next base: position 5,846 of record JBBQST010000052.1, on the reverse strand, counting down.
TCACAGGCACCCGCCTGTCCAAATCGAAACACAATGCGAATATGCGTAATTGGCTCCGGAACCCGGTTCCTCAGCGGCATTAGTTATTACACCCTTCGGCTGGCCAACGCGCTGTCCGAAGTTCATGACGTATCGGTGATCACCATGCGGCAATTGCTGCCGGCCCGGCTCTACCCCGGCCGCGCGCGCGTGGGTGCCAGCCTCACCGATCTGCGTTTTGCGCCGAAAGTGCAAACCTATGACGGTGTCGACTGGCACTGGATCACCACGCTGCCGCAAGCGCTGGCGTTTCTCAGACGGATGCAGCCCGATGTGATCGTGTTTCAGTGGTGGACGGGCGCGGTCTTGCATTCATATCTGGCTCTGGCCACAGCAGCCCGCCAATTGGGTGCCAAAGTCGTCATCGAGTTTCATGAGGTGCTGGACACGGCCGAGGCCCAAATGCCGCTGGTTCGCGCCTATGCCGGCACCCTCGTGCCCATGCTCACCAATCGGGCCGATGGCTTTGTCATTCACTCCGAGTTTGATCGAGCGCCGCTGCAGCAGGGCTATCGAATTGGGCCGCGTGCCGGCAAAGCCCGACCCATCGCCCTGATCCCGCACGGCCCATACGATCATCATCAAACCCACACCGTAGCGGCCCCCCCTGCCGGGCAATCTCAGCCAGGCGAGGTGTGCAATGTGCTGTTTTTCGGCACCATTCGCCCCTACAAAGGTCTTGAGGATTTGATCACCGCCTTCAACGCGCTCCCGGCCGAGGAAGCCGCGCGCTATCGGCTGACCATTGTGGGTGAGACCTGGGAAGGCTGGACCCAGCCCACGGAGTTGATCGCCCAAAGCCCCCACAAGGCGCGCATCACCTTCATCAACCGCTATGTTCGCGATGAGGACGTGGCCGGCTTTTTTGCCGGGGCCAACGTGGTTGCGCTGCCCTACCATCGCTCCTCGGCCAGCGGCCCGCTGCACATTGCCATGAGCCACGGCTTGCCCGTAGTCGTCACCCAAGTGGGTGGGTTGGCCGAGGCGGCTGCGGGCTACACCGGTGCCGTGTTTGTGCAGCCGCGCCGTCCTGATCTGCTGTGGCCGGCGGTTCAGGCAGCCCAACGTCTGTCCGATGTGCGTCATGCCGACCCACAGTCGTGGGCCAACACTGTTGCGCGCTACACCGATTTGTTCAAACAGATCACCCAACCGACGCCGGCATTGCCTGCGATCCCACAAGCGGAGGCCGTTCATGAGCGCGCCTAGTTCCACGCCTGGCTCAGTTTCGTTCACAGGTTCATCAGGAGGATCATCAGGCTCAATGCGCGTGCTGATGGCGACCCAGCGGAGCTTCCCCTACATGGGCGGCGTCGAAACGCACGTGTTCGAGACGGCCCGCCGGATGGTGCAGCAGGGCATCCAGGTGACGGTGATCTCGACCGATGTGAGTGGCAAGCTGCCGCCGCGTGATGAGACTGAGGGCGTGCAGTGGTGGCGCGTCCCCGGCTACCCCGCCAACGGCGATCTATATTTTGCGCCCGAGCTATATCGGACCATTGCCGCCAATCCGGATCGATGGGATCTGATCCATTGCCAGGGCATTCACACTTTTGTGCCGCCGCTGGCCATGCTTGCGGCCCAGCGCCGCGGCATTCCCTATGTGTTGTCGTTTCACAGCGGCGGTCACTCTTCGTCGTTGCGCAATGCCATCCGGCGTGCTCAGATGGCGACGTTGCGGCCGCTGCTCGCACGCGCGCACAAGCTCATCGCGGTGTCCCAGTTCGAGGCGCGTCAGTTTCAAGACTGGTTGCGGCTGCCGGCATCTCAATTTGTTGTGGTGCCCAACGGCTCACATCTGGATGTCAGTCAGATCTCGGCGTCACCCGATTTAACTGCTGGCGATGTCCCTAAAAAAGAAGGGTCGCGCACCTTGCTCTCGGTGGGCCGGTTGGAGAAATACAAAGGCCATCATCGAATCATTGAGGCGATGCCGGCGGTGCTGGCGCAGGACCCAAACGTGCGGTTGCGCATTGTGGGCGCGGGGCCATACGAGGCTGAGCTGAAGCAATTGGTGCATCTGCTGGGTCTGGAAGACAGGGTGCGCATCGGTGCCATCTCCCCCAGCGATCGGGGTGGAATGGCTGCGGCCATGACTGCGGCGGATCTGGTGATTCTGCTCAGCGAGTATGAGGCGCATCCCATTGCGGTGATGGAAGCGCTGAGTCTGCGTCGGCCTGTGCTGGTCACCCACACATCGGGTCTGGGTGAAATCGCGGACAAAGGTCTGGTGCAGTCGATTCCATTGCACAGCACCACGCTTGAAGTGGCAGATGCCATTCTGGAACAACTTCGGCAGCCGCTGGTGCCACAAGCGATTACATTACCCACCTGGGATGACTGTGTGTCTCAGTTGTTGTCAGTTTATCGCGCTACGGTTGGTGCCCGGCTGCACCCAATCCCCGCGCCTTCGGAGGGAAGTCATGCGCGCCATACCGCTTAATCAACATCAATCCAATCAACCTGATTCATCAAAGCAACCACAGCAACAAAGGCAACCCACCATGGCGATTCGGCCTGCCGGGCCGGGGCTCGCCTGGGTCACTGGCATAGCAACCCTTGCACTACTGCTTTTGGCGTGGGCCAACGCGGCCTCGCGTGACGGACAGGGGTGGGGCGATTGGGGCTTCTGGATCGGCCTGCTCGCCATGTTTGTGGTATCGCTCTGGCGCGCCACCAGTGCCGATGCGAGCCGGAGCGAGCGCATCGCAGTGTTGTGCATCTTTGCGCTGGCGGTCTACCTGGCCAAAGTCCTGCATAGCCCGGCCGAGTTCACCTTCTCGGATGAGTTCACCCACTGGAATGCCACCAACAATATACTCTCGACCGCGCACCTGTTCTACGACAACGCGCTGTTGCCCATCACCGCCTACTACCCCGGCCTGCATCTCATCACTGCCACCGTCAGCGAGTTGACCGGCCTGCCTATTTTTGCATCGGGCTTGATCGTGCTGGGTCTGGGCCGCATGGTCATGATGGCGACGTTGTTTTTGTTCTATGAGCAAGTCGGCCGCTCGGGCCGCATCGCGGCATTGGCTGCTTTGCTGTATGCGGCCAACCCCAACTTCGTCTTCTTCACCGCGCAGTTTGCCTATGAGTCGATGGCGCTGGTGTTGGCCGGTGTCGCGCTGTTTGCGCTGGCTCGGCGGGCCAACCCGGCCGAGCGCCAGCCCACCGCCATGTTCATTGTGGCGGCGCTGTGTCTGGCTGCCGTTGTCATCACCCATCACCTCACCTCCTATATTTTGCTGGCGTTGCTGTTGATCTGGACCCTGGTTCATGCCGGCGTGAGCGTGTATCGCCGGCGCAATTCGGCTGCTGGTACCAATACCAATACCATTACCATTCCAACCCGAATTGTGACTCGTGGCCCGTTCTGGGCGTTGGTGGTGATGCTCCTTGCGCTGGGCGTGTGGACGGCCGGGGCCACTGACTTTCGCGCCTATAACTACATCGCCCCGAATTTGAACAGCGCCGCCGCTGAGCTGGGTCGTCTGCTGAGCCTGCAAGGCCAATCCCGACAGCTCTTTCGAGACTATGCCGGCGGGGTGGCCACGCCGCTGGAACGCGTCGTAGGCATTGCCGCTGTGCTCATGATCGTGGTCATTCTGCCGTTTGGCTTGCTGCAAATTTGGCGGCGCTATCGCACGCACTCGCTCGCCATGACACTGGCCGTGGTGGCCGTCGCCTATCCGGTGGCCCAGGTGCTGCGGCTTACGCAGAGTGGGGCCGAAGCCGCCAATCGCTCCTCCGAGTTCGTCTTTCTCGGCGCCGCCTTTGTCCTGGCCGTCGCAGTGATGGGCTGGATGAAGCAGCCGGTGACGCGGCAGCAGGTTCAATCGTATAAAAAAGTGGCCCTGCATCTGGGTGGCGTGGCATTGTTTGCGGGTGGACTCATCGCTGGCTGGCCTCCGTGGGCGCGTCTGCCGGGTTCCTATCTGGTCTCGGCCGACTCGCGCTCAGTCAGTCTGCGCACCAATGAGGCCGCGCTGTGGGCCAATGAGGTGTTGGGGCCGGGCAATCGCATTGCCACCGACCGGGTGAATCGCCAACGGATGGGTTCGTATGGCGGCCAGCACACCGTCACCTCGTATGCCGATCAGGTGCGAGTGGCCGAGGTGTTCTTCGCGCCTCAGGTTGATGACCGCGCCATTCGCCTGTTGCAGCGCGGCCAGGTGCGCTACCTGGTGGTGGATAGCCGCTTGTCCGATGGGTTGCCGTATTCGGGCGTGTATTTCGAGCGCGGCGAACCTGGCACATTCCAGCACACAATCCCCTTCACCTCAACGTTGTTGACCAAGTTTGAACAAGTCCCGGGCGCAAGTCTGATCTTCAACGACGGCTTCATCAAGATTTACGATGTAGGAGCACTCACCGATGGCCAATGAACTCAAGCAGTCCGACCCGTTGCCGCTGGGTGTTGCCGCTGGAATGAGGCCGGCCCGCCAGCGCGCGCCGCACCCTATGCAATCACACAGCATCCATGTGGACCTGCTCATCATTCTGTTGGGCCTGTTGGCCAGCACTGTGGTGGTGATAGCGTTGCTGCTGTTGCCGACAGCGTGGCAGGACGTGGCCGCGCCATTGCTTCTATTTTTGCGCGTGATCGTGGGGCTGCCCATGGTTTTGCTGCTGCCGGGATATGCCCTTGTCGCGGCGCTATTCCCCGACCGGTCCATTGGCATGGCCGAGCGAATGGTGATGACCGTGGGGGGCAGCCTTGTCAGTGCCATCGCGGCGGGCGTGGTGTTGAACTATGTCGGCGATATACGTCGCGAGTCTGTTTTGGTGGCGTTGTCGATCATCACACTGGCCGCCAGCCTGCTCGCCTATGTTCGCCGCACCAATCGGGTGGCCCGTGGCGAGGCTGCTGCGCCGCGCCGCATCACGGGTATGGGAATGTCGAGCGGCTCCGCTGCCCTCTTCGGCGTGTCGGCGTTGCTGGTGAGCGCGGCCGTGGTCGCCTCGGTGATCAATGCCCAGATTCAGCGCGATCCGCCCTTCACCCAATTTTGGATGGTGCCGGCCACCCCAACGGCCACGACATCGTCATCCGCAACCCCTACGGCACTCACCCTCACAGATGGCAAACTGCGCGTTGGGATTCACAACTTTGAAGGTGAAGCCGCGGTCTATGCGATGAATATCAAAGTGGATGATGAGGTGGTGTTGCACGCGCCCAACATTGCATTGGAGCAGGGGACGAATTGGCAGATGCCGATTCAGCTGGATGTGCCGCCAACGGCCCGACGCATCGAGGCGCAACTCTTTCGCATTGATAACGCATCTGCATCTGCTCAGTCCAACCCGTCTGCTTATCGGAGTGTCGCGCTGGATCTAAAACCGCAGGTCGGCCCGTGAAGATTCTGATCGCGTATGATTTTTATCCGCCGTTCATTGGCGGGGCTGAGCGCCAGGTGCAGCTGATCGGCCGGCGCATGACTGAGCGCGGCCACAGCGTCACCGTGGCCACCATGTGGCATCCCGGCCATGCGCTGGAGCACGATGACGCTGGCGTGCGCGTGGTCGAGCTCAAGAGCCTGACCACGCGTGTGCCCTGGTTTTCCAAGGATGCCGCGCGGCGTTATCACCCACCGTTTCCCGATCCATCCATCGTGGCCGGCTTGCGACGGTTGCTCAATGAGTTCAAACCCGATGTCGTGCATGCGCAGGGCTGGATCGCCTATTCCTGCGCGGCTGCGTTGATCGGCCGGCGCACGCCGCTGTTGCTGTCCACGCGCGATTACGGCTACAGCTGCGCCACGCGGGTGATGTTGCATCAGGGCCGCGAGTTGTGTGATGGCCCT
>JBBQST010000051.1:0-14379 GCA_038213625.1 Thermoflexales bacterium | reverse complement strand
CGGGTCATTCGCAATAATCAGACTGGCCGCACCTATTTGCAAGGAGTCATGCTCGACATCACGGCGCGCAAGAAGGCCGAGGCTCAGTTGCAATATGCCAATGAGCATGATGCACTCACCGGCCTGTATAACCGCGCTTATTTTGAGTCCGCATTGGCCCGCCTGGAGACCCAGGCCGCGCAGGCCGAGATCGCCTTTGTTCTGGTCGATGTCAATGCCCTGAAAACCACCAACGATGCCTATGGTCACGCCATGGGTGATGAACTCCTGCGGCAACTCGCTGATTTGCTCAGTGAGCTGGCATTCCCCAATGCCACTCGCAACATGGCTCTGGTGTCCACAAGCCGGCCCAGCGCCAGAAATGTGTTGCTGGCGCGCATTGCCGGCGATGAATTCGTCATGATGCTCACCGGCCGGCGTGCTGCCGAAGCCAGCTCGATCATGGACGAATTGGAGCGGCGAATTGCTGAGGAAGTAGCCTGCCCCGGCAGCCGGCAGCCTCACCTCAGCATTGCTTTGGGAAGCGCGATTCGGCTCCCCGATGAGGTGTTGACCCAGACCTTGCAGCGGGCCGACCGCGCCATGTATCAGGACAAGATTCTGCGCCGGCCCCTGCACACACTCGAACGCCTGTTGGGGCCGCGGCTGGATCTGTTGCTGGGTCACCTTCAGGGCGATGCTTTAAGCATGCTTACAAAGCACTTACAGCCCATCGTCAGCCAAAGCCCCCAGCAGTTGCAGGAGCTGCAACAGATCGAGGCGACTTATCAGCAGTTCATCGAACAATTGCCGGTCACGACCTATATCTCGCTGCCCGATGAGCAGAACAGCATTCTGTATGTCAGCCCACAAATCGAACCTATTTTGGGGTTCAGGCCCGAGGAATTTTTGCAACGGCCTCATCTGTGGACCCAGCAAATCCACCCGGACGATCGCGACCGCGTGGTGCTGGCATGCCATACAGCCTACGCCGAGATCAAGCCGTGTGAGATGGACTATCGCATGATCACGCGTCAGGGTCATCGCATTTATATTCACGATGAGTTCTGGCCCATCTTCAACGAGCACGGCCAACTGGCCTACATGCAGGGCGTGATGATGGACATCACCACCCAGCAACTGGCCGAGGAACGCAGCAAGGCCTTCTCGGAGCTGGGCGCCCAACTCAGCGCCACCACCGATGTCAGCCAGGCCGCTGACATCATTTTGCAGGTGGCCAAGCAGTTGTTGGACTGGGACGCGGCCTCTATTTCACTCAGTTCGATCGAAGACAAACGGTTGTTGCAAACCCTGTTGATGATCGATATCGAAGATGGGCAGAGCCACACCACTCGCGACCGTGAAACCCGCCTGTTCCCCGGCTCGCTCCTGCATCAGGTGTTAGAGGACGACAAGGGCATGGTGCTGGGCTCGGAAGAAATTGCGCGCTGGGATTTACGGCCATTTGGCAATGCGGCCCGGCCTCCCAACACGCTGCTTTTGGTGCCGCTTCGCAACGGGGCACGAACCACTGGCCTGTTGTCGGTTCAGAGCTACCAGTCGAATGCCTATACCGAGGCGGATCTGGACACATTGCAGGCGCTGGCCGGCCACTGCGGCGGCGCATTGGAGCGCATCTGGGCCGAACAAATGCTGCGCAACCAGCAGGCCACGCTCCAGACCATCAGCAACGCGGTGAGCGGCCGTTTGAATTTGACCCAGACCTTGAATGAAATTTGCCATCGCCTCAACCAGCAACTGGGAACGGACGCGACCAGCATTGTGTTGCTCTCGGCCGATGGCAACCGGCTGGCGTGTGCCGGCAGCGATGGCTTTTACGAGTCTCAAATTCCAGAATCGATCCCGGTTGAGGGCACCCACGCCGGCCGGGCCATTCGCGAGCAGCGCACCATCCATGTCGAGCAGTTCCAGTTTCATGTGCCTGGCGGCCCGCGGTTTGTGCCGCACTCGATCCTGCACAGCCATCGCCATGAGTCGGTGATGCAAGACGCATCCGAACCCAATGTGGCCTATCTTGGCATACCACTTTTGCTCCAGAATCAGCCAGTCGGCGTGCTGGAGCTATTTCGCTACATCGGCTTCCCCACCCACTCGCAATGGCACAGCTTCCTTCAGTCGCTGGCGCACCAGGTGGCCGTGGCCATTGACAGCGCGCGCCTGTTTCAGGACGTGCAGCGGGTCAACCTAGAGCTGGCTCAAGCGTATGACTCCACCATCGAGGGCTGGTCGCGGGCATTGGATATGCGAGACAAGGAAACCGAAGGCCATTCGCAACGCGTCACCGAAATGTCGGTGCGGCTGGCCAAAGCATTTGGGTTTGATGACGAACACCTCAAGCATGTTCGCTATGGCGCGTTGCTGCACGACATCGGCAAACTCTCCATCCCCGATCACATTTTGTTCAACGTAGGGCCGTTGAGCCAGGATGAGTGGGCGGTCATGCGGCGTCACCCCGAATTTGCCCGCGACATGCTGGCCAATGTCGATTATTTGAAGCCGGCCATGGACATTCCCTACTCGCATCACGAGCGTTGGGACGGCAGCGGCTATCCCCTTGGCCTCAAGGGCGAAGCCATTCCGCTGGCCGCGCGCATCTTCGCCGTGGTCGATGTGTGGGATGCCCTGCGTTCCAGCCGGCGCTATCGTGAAGGCCTGCCCGATGTGACCGTGCTGGCGTATTTGCGCGCCGCGGCAGGGGTACATCTTGATCCCCAGGTGGTCGAGACGTTCCTGGAATTGCTCGCATCACAGCCTGACCCAGCCTGATTTGTAGTGGCTGATAGCCCTACACAATGGTGCATCTGGGATCGTCGGTGACGATTCCAGACCGATGCCTCTCACCCCCTGCTTTTCTCCTCTGTCGTTACGTTTAGTTAATGCGTGGCCGCTGTTCAGCATCGTCTAATGTGCGCCGTGTCAAATTCATAAACAATCCATACTGCATGAGATTTGACGGAAGTAAGCGTGCTATTGCACACTGTTCATAAGCGCTCACTTCGTTCTCATTCGGTTGTGTTACCCAGTTAGTGACTTAAATCCGTGATTGGTCGTGAGTCAGTTGATACCCAAGCAAAAGCGACGTCCTCGCAACCAGCGGCTCGGAAAGTAATTGCAGTGCCGGTTTAACTTCGCAGTGTAAGCAGACTGACATGCACAAGCCGTCGACGTCAATACGAATCTGATCCTACTCAGGAGTGAATGAAAACAATGGCGAGTGTTCCGAACCAGCTTCCTTTGCCCAGTCCTGCGCCCGAGCCCATGCAAGGCGGCAAGAAGCGCAAAAAGAAGATTGATATACCGTACAACCGCTGGCCCAACCGGCTGCGGCGGGCGATCAAGAGCTTCATCACCATCACGGTGATCACCAGCATTCTCTGGATTGTGGTGTCATTTGCCAGCAACGGCGACACTGAACTGAATCTGGTTCTGTCGTCGCTGTCGTCCGTTGCTCGGATTTTTTTCACCCTCTCGTTTGTCATTATGCAGTTGATCCTGACCTACGGCTTGTTGCTATGGTTTCTGGGCCGGCCCAAGATGGAGATCATTCGGCCTGGTGATGACACCACAGTCACCTTCGATGACTATTGGGGTCAGCCGCAGCTGGTCAAGCTCGTCAAGCAGTGGATGAGCCTGTTGCGCGACCGCAAAGATTTCGAGAAGATGGGCGGCAAATACATCAGCGGCCTGCTGCTGTTCGGGCCTCCCGGCACCGGCAAGACCATGTTGGCCAAAGCCATCGCCGGCGAGTCCGGCATGGCCTTCCTATCGGCTGAGGGCTCGGGCTTCATGGGCACGTTCGTGGGCACCGACGTGATCAAGGTGCTGCAATTTGCCGGCAAAGCCCGCCAACTGGCCCGCCAATACGGCGCCTGCGTCGCCTACATCGACGAGATCGATGCCATCGGCACAGCCCGTAGCGGCATGCGCGGTGGTGGCATGGGTGGCATGAGTGGGGGTGGCATGGGAATGGGCATGGGCATGATGGGCCTCAGCACCCTGCTCAGCCAGATGGACGGCATGAACAACCTGTCGCGCGGCGAGAAGATGACCCGCTCGATCTACAAGCTGTTTGGCCAGCGCTACACACCCAAGCGCAACTGGCACGTGATGTGGATGGGCAGCACCAACCGGCCCGAAGTGCTCGACCCGGCGCTCACCCGCTCTGGCCGCTTGGACACCAAGATCGCGGTGGAAGCGCCTGATCGGGCCAGCCGCCGGCTCATCATCCAGGGCTACCTCAGCAAAATCCAAATTGATGAGACGGTGGATGTCGAGGCCATTGTGGCCGACACCAGCGGTTCCACCCCGGCGGATATTGCCGGTGCCATCACCAAAGACGCGGTGCGCATCGCCTTCTTCGATGGTCGCAAGAAAGTGGGCCAGCGAGACATTGACCGCGCCATGATGGAGCAGCAGGACGGCATGGAAATGCCGATCGAAGAGTTTGACGAGGAGCAGCGCCGCGTGCTGGCCTATCACGAGGCCGGCCACGCCATTGCGATGTATTACATGGCGCCCGAGCAGAAAATTTTGCGCGCCACGATCAACCCCCTCTCGACGGGTGTAAAGGGCTACGTCCAGAGCATCGACTCGGTGGAGCAGCACGTCACGCCCGTCAATCGGCTGGCCTATCGCATTGTCATCTCGATGGCGGGCCGGGCGTGCGAGAAGGTTTTGACCGGCGAGATGTATCAGAGCGTGGGCGGCGACTACCCCTCGGTTCGCTACTTGTTGTGGCGACTGGTGGAAAATGGTTACTTCGGCCCGCCCATGGGTGGCGTGGAAGGCCCGGTCGGTGCCAGTTACGGTCAATACAACAACGACAAAGAAAAGACGTTGCAGCGCTATTGGTTGATGATGGAAGAGGCGACGGATCGGCTGATGCGCAAGCACTGGCGCGAGGTAACGGCCGTGGCCGAAGAACTGTTGCTCAAGAAGACCCTGAGCGGCAAGGAATTGGTGCGAGCGATTGAAGATAATCAATCGGCCGACGCCCTCGACAACGATGTGATTCCCAAGACCCTGGCGGCCATCCGTGCCCAGGCTCTGGCCGAGATTCGCAGCAGCGGCAACGGGAATGGCAACGGCCATTACAACGGCACGAACGGCAGCAACGGTGAGAGCCATGGTGAAGGCGAGATCATCGTCATCAACGGCGCAGGCAATGGCAATGCGGCCACCCAAGCCCAGCACGTGCCGCCCAAGCCAACCCCGATCGTGGTGCACGAGCCCAAGTCCACCACGGGCCAACCCCACTCACAACCGCAGCAACCTGCGTCGGGGTCCGACACCCACAGTGGTCCCACCCTCATCAATGATGGGGGCAGCTACGAGCCCAAACTGGCCGACAACGACGCGAAGTAGGCCAGTCTGATTCAACAAACACCGCCGGGAGAGTTCTCTCGGCGGTTTTATTTTTCCTCATACAATCGCGTCTGTAGCCTGCACACACCTTAACCGGACGCCCAACCACGCAGTGACCTCGGCGTGGTTACATACCCACCCTAATATGCGTTACGCAAACATTCCTCATACCGAGTTAAACCCATCGGTCATCTGCCTCGGCACCGGCAGCATGGGCGCGACGATCGACCGCGAGACTTCGTTCAAGTTGCTGGATGCCTATGTCGACGCCGGCGGCACCTTCCTCGACACAGCCAAGGTCTACTCCGACTGGATTCCCGGCGAGCGCAGCCGCAGCGAGAAGACGCTGGGCGCATGGATGCAGTCGCGCGGCAACCGCAGCCAGATTGTGCTGGCCACCAAGGGCGCGCATCCAGATTTACAGACCATGCATGTGCCGCGGCTCAAACCCGAGGACATCAGCGGCGACATCAAGGCCAGCCGGAGCCACCTGCAAGTTGAGACGATTGACCTGTATTGGCTGCACCGTGATGATCCGGCCCAACCCATCGAAACGATTCTGGACACGTTGAATGCGGCCGTGCAGGCCGGCCACATCCGCTACTTTGGTTGCTCCAACTGGAAGGCCGCGCGCATCGAGGAGGCCAACGAGTATGCCGCGCGCACCGGCCAGCGCAGCTTTGCGGCCAACCAGATGCTGTGGAATGCGGCCGCAATTGATCTGGATGGGGTGGCAGACAAGACACTGGCGCCGATGGACAAAGCCATGGTTGACCTGCATCTGCGCACCCATCTCGCGGCCATCCCGTTCTCATCGCAAGCCGGTGGCCTGTTCTCCAAGTGGTCGGGCACGGTGCCAGACGACGATAGCGCGGCCGGGGCCGGCACTGGCACCAAACTGCGCAAAGCCGTGGTCGATACCGCCAAACGCGTTCGCGATGCCATCACCACCACCGCGCCGATGTATCCCAAAGAGGCCAATCTACGCCGGCTCAACGTCATCGAGCAAATTGCCGAGAGCAACGAACTGACCATCTCGCAGGTGGTGTTGGGCTATTTGCTCTCGCAGCCATTCCCGACTTTTCCCATCGTTGGCTGCCGGCACATGGGTCAGCTGTCGGACAGCCTGAGCGCGGCCGATGTTCAGCTGGCGCCGGACGAAGTGGCCGCGATTGAGCAGGCGTAGAAGGCTAAGTAGTTCGTCAAGTAAAAGACTTTACGTAGCCACGTCATTCCCGCGGAGGCGTCCCCGCAGCGGGGCGGAATCCAGTGTTAAATCGACTGTCGCGTCGGGGTTAAGCCTGGATTCCCGCCTCCGCGGGAATGACGGCTTAGGCTAATCGTTTCATCAAGGCTCAGGTTCGCCCTTGGACTAACCTAAAGTCTTTTACTTGACGGACTACTAAGTAAGTCGGCAAAAGAAACTGACGGTTAGCCGAGTCGATGCCGTAACAGCAGAAGTGTCCAATCTGGCTTCGTAGGGGCGTGGCGGCAGCCGCCCGCATGCTGCGCCCCTACCATGCACATCGCGTAAAGAACTTTTGCCGACCCACATCGGCTTCTACTTCGGCAATGCCGCCTGAAAGCGAATGGTGTTGCCGGCAGTGACGGCGATGAAGTCGCCGTTGCCCATCAGCTTCTCTGCACCAGAGGCCGGAATGCCGGTGGCCACGCGCGAGTCGGTGGCCGAGACCATGCGGCCCACCAGCCGCAGCGGCAGGTTCGAGCTCAGCAAGGGTCCCAACGTGCTCGAACTGGGTTTCTGAGTGCACGCGATGAGGTGAATGTCCACGCCACGGCCGCGCTGGGCAATGCGCGTCAACATCTCCACCACGTGCGCGCCGCCCGACATGCACAAATCGGCCAGCTCATCGACATACAGCACCACCCGTGGGCCAGATTGCGTGCCGTCGGTGCGTTGCTCCATCGCTTGCACCACTTTGCCGAGGTGTTCGACCGCCTGCTCCGGCGAGCGCGCCACCCCCAGCAGTAGATGCTTCTCGATGACGCGCAGGAAGGGCGAGCTAATGTTGGCCTTGGGATCGATCACGACAAAGCCGAGCTTGTGCGGCCGGTTGCCACTGGCCAGGCTCACCAGCATGGTCTGGGCCAGCGAGGATTTACCCGAACCCGTGGTGCCGGCGATGAGCACATGGGCCACTTCGGCCGATGACAGCCGCGCCATCAACGGCGCGCCATCTTCAGCCAGGCCCAGAATGGCCGTGTCCGTGGGAAATTTGTCGAGGCTGGCCATCAGCGAGGACAGATGCACCGGCCGACGCGTCTCGCTGGGAATTTGCACGGCCAAGTGCAGGCCGCTCTGAGACACGCGCACATTGGTGTTGCCGAGTGCCAGCGCAATATCGGCCTGCAACGCTTTCACCTGATTCACTTTAGTTCCCGGGGCCGGTTGCAACAGCATTTCGATAAAGCCCGGTAACACTTTGCCACCCACTACGGTAGCGGGTGCGCGCCGGTCGCGCAATACGGCCTCAATTCGCTCGGCGGTCTGGTTTAGCTTTTGATACATCGCAGCGGCCCTCCTTTGAAGATTAGAACAAACGTTCCGAGAGTATATAGAACTTGTGTTCTAGGCGTCAAGTAGCAACCGCGAAAGTTTTTGATAGAGTTTTAGAAGTTAAATCGCAGAAATCCCAGATCGCCGGTTGAAATGGGCGTTAATCCCAGATATCAAGCTGGCAACGAAGTCATGCGGCGCAAGCCGTGATGGAGACAATGCGGGGCAAGTTCGCCTTCCTAGGTCAAAGGAAAGACTTGGGGGCGTTCCAAGGGCGAACCTGAGCCTGAGTGTAAATAATTTCACAAGGCCGTCATTCCTGCGGAGTCGGGAATCTAGGCGTAACCTCAACTCAGTAGGTGATGGAAGGTCTGGATTCCCGCCTCCGCGGGAATGACGTTGTAACGTAAAGTCTTTCCTTTGACAGACTACTAGGGGCGCAGCATGTCGCGCCCTACAAAAATCTGGCACTCAACACCGCTTTGGTTATGCGCAGGAGGATGAAAAACGTCGTCTAAATTGGGGCTTCATCGGCTGAGATGCGCGTGCCGGCGGCCGATCCGCCCAAGACCTCGCCCAGGGTGCCGGGTTTGAGGCCGGAGAAAATCTGCACCTGCACGTGGGGGTGATGCTGCACCAGACTCAGCATGTCACGGACTTTGCCGGCCATACCGCCCGTCACATCGGCCCCACGCGAGCCGCCCACGCCGCTTTGCAGCGCGGCCCAATCATCGGGTGTGATGTGCGCGACAATCGGCCCGGGCGCATCGGGCGCATAGTGCGCATAAACACCTTCGGTCTCGCCGGCCAGCAAAATGCGTTGGGCCGGAATAGGGCGCATGAGATATGCAAACACCTCTTCGGTCGAAACAATCGTGCCGCCGCGCACGGTGTCCAGCGCCACATCGCCCATGACCAACGGAACCAGCCCATGCGCCAGCGCCGCTTGAATCAGCGTGAGGTCCATGTGCTGGATGAGGCCGTCCTGGCACACGACCGACGCCGAAGGCAACACGCTGATGACGGGCACACCGGCCTCGTGCAACGCATCGGCCACCAATCGATTGAGCCGCGCCGCCGCCACCGACACCTCGGCCATCCCACGCCAATCCTCGGCCGTGCGCACCCCCTGACGGGTGCCATATTTGCGCGCGGCGGTGTGGCCGAACGAACCACTGCCGTGGCCGATCAGAAGCGGCGTGGCCAAGGTGTCGAGCGCGGTGCGAATCTCGCGGGCCAGCCGGGTGAGCACCTCGGTGCGAGGCGTGTTCTCTTTCGTCTTGTCTGTGATGAGCGAGCCGCCGAGTTTGAGAAAGAGCATGCCGCGATTATAGGGTTTCGGTGGGCGCGTGTGGCAGGTGTTCAGTGGGTTCTGTGTGTTCATGGGTTGGAGCACCGCGATGCTTCGCCATTACGAAAAACTTGCGCGCCATCAATCGCGTTGGGCGGCCAGGCCATCTACAAACATTTGCACCAGCCGGCGGTAGCTCTCGTCCGGGTCCAACGCCATGCCAAAGCCGCCGCTGGCTTCGAGGGTGACAAAGCCGTGGGTGATGCTGCGCAGGGCACGCATGACATGCAGGGCATCGTCCAGCTCCAGATCAAACGGCTCCAACACCACTAACAGCAGGTCGATGAGCGCCTGGCTGGCGGCGACCCACGCTTCATCTTTGGCATCATAAACACGCTGGGTGGCCGAGTAGCGGCCCGGATATTGCTGGGCAAATCGGCGATAGGCCTGGGCCAGCGCCACCAGCGCGGCGTTGCCGGCCTTGCCCACAGCCGACTGTCGCAACGTCGCCGTCAATTCCAGAAGGCTGAGCAATGCCACTTCGCGCCGCAGCGCATCCAGTCCATCGATGTGGTTATACAACGACGGCACTCGAATCTGGAAGTGGTCGGCCAGTTGCGCCAGCGTAACCTGATCGACACTGCCGCATTGATCGGCCAGCACGGCTGCGGCTTGAATGACGGTGGGCCGATCAATACGGGTGCGGGTTGTGTTGCGTGCCATGGTCTTTATTTTGGCATGATGCTGGCATCTCGGCGCGGCCTTACTGAACGCCGAGATGCCACTATGCCATGAAACAAGTCATGCTCCCTGCGCCTTTGCAATCGCGGCGTCCATATCTGCCGTAGGATTTTCGAGCACGGCGCCGTGACCCACAGCCAGCCGGCTGGGGTTGAGCGCGCGCAGTGTTTTGGCGCTTTGCAGGGCCGTGGGTTTGTCCCAGGTGGCCATGGCCGGGAACGGGAAGCCCAGGCGCATGGTGCCAGACACGGCAATGCCGGCCTGGGTCTGGAATGCATCGCCCGCAATCAGGCTGTTATCGCGGGTGTCCACAAAGGCAATGTTGTCGGGCGTGTGGCCGGGCGCGGCGATGGTTTGCAACGAGCCGACGCGCTCGCCAACCTGCAATACGCGGTTGGGTGAGGTGGTCTGCGGCACCCACCAGCCGCGCAGTTTGGATTGCGGCTCGGTTGGATCGAGGCCGAGATCGCCGTGGAGCAGGCGGGTCTGTCGCGCGGTCAGAATCACCTCGGCGGCGGGCAAGGCCGCGCGCAGCGCGTCGAGCGAGCCGGCGTGGTCGCCATGGGCATGGGTCAGCGTAATGCGCTTGATGGGCGCGCCCAGCCCTGCGGCAATCTCCACGTAATCCCTGGCTCCACCCAACATGCCGGTGTCGATCAGGGTGAATCCATCGTCTTCGCGCACCAGATACACATTGATGGGGAAGATGCCTGGATAGCGAGTAACCTGGGTGAGAAAGGCACCGTGCTGAGTGGTTTTCATTTCAAATACCTCTTTGCTAATATAATTAGTTTATAGACTAATAATATTAGTTTGTCAATAGAGCAAGCCGCCGCTCGTTATAATCCTGCCGATGTCCCCGTTAGAAGCAGGCTCCCTGAATGGCGTGAATCATGTCCTCAATGTCCATCGCGACAAGGACTATCTGGCTGATTTTCTGCACCGGTATTGGTTTGCGCCGCCGGTGGCGCTGTGGCGGTCCATCGAAGCCAGGGCGCTGTCAACGCTGAACTACCCGGCCCCCATGCTGGATTTTGGCTGCGGCGACGGCCTCTACACCGAAGCCATCTTCGGCAAACAAGCCCGCATCTTTGGCAACGACATTGCCAAGGGCGAGCTGCCCACGGCGCGCGATAGCGGCGTCTACACCAACGGCGTGCAATTTGCCGACGGTCACGCGCTGCCCTATGCCACCGGCGCATTTGGCTCGGTCTACAGCAACTCCGTGGTCGAGCACATTCCCGATCCACACCAGGTGTTGCCGGAGCTGTCTCGCGTGTTGCGGCCGGGCGGCCTGCTCATTCTCACAGTGCCCAGCGACAAATTTCGGGGGTTGCTGGATGGGGTGACGAGCGCGCCGAACCCACAGGCGGCCGAGGCGTATGCGTTACACATCGACACGCTGCTGGCCCATCACCACTATCACACCCCGGATGAATGGCGGGCGTTATATGACGCGGTGGGCCTGGATTTGATCGAAGCGCGTTATTACATCTCACCCGAGACCGAGCAAAAGTGGGACCAGATGAACCGCGAATACGGCATCGGTGGCCGCTCACTATTCAACTTATTGGCATCGCCGCGTTTGCGACCATTGGGCTATCAGGGCTTCATGCGGCAACAGGTGGTGCAACAACTGACGCCGAAGCTGCGGCCGTTTTACGAGGCCAAAGTCACTGGGGCCGGTGGTGGGTTGTTGGTGGTGGGGAAGAAGCGCTAAACGTTAAAGCCGGTCGCCAAAATACATCGTCACAAGCGCTTAGCTCAGCATTAATGGCCTATTTAATTTGCAACAGTTCACAAGTCCGGTCGTAGTATTAGCTGCGGCAGGACTCAACACATGTTCAGAAAAAAGGACACCGGCTTAAACGGCGCTTCAGACACGACAACGGAATTCATCGTCCAGGTCGAGGACGTGCACAAAAGCTTTGTGATGGGCAAAGAGGCCGTGCCGGCCCTGCGCGGCGTCAACATCAACGTGAAGCGCGGCGAGATATTGTGTCTGATGGGGCCGAGCGGCAGCGGCAAAACCACCATGCTCAATATCATCGGTGGGTTGGACACGCCCAGCCGCGGCCACGTTATTGTCGACGGCCAGAACGTGGTGTCGATGAACGAGGAGAAGCTGGCGGCCCTGCGGCTGCGCAAAATGGGCTTCGTGTTCCAGAACTTCAATCTATTAAGTAATTTCACCGCCATCGAAAATGTGCAGGTGCCGATGACGCTCATCGGCAAGCGCAATCCGGGCCGGGCCAAAGAGTTACTGGTTAAGGTCGGCCTGGGCGACCGCATCGGCCACTACCCCAGCGAGCTGTCCGGCGGCCAGCAGCAGCGGGTGGCTATTGCACGCGCGCTCGCCAACGACCCGCCACTCATCATCGGCGACGAAATGACCGGCGACCTCGACACGCAAACCTCCTACGAAATCATGAACCTGCTCATCCAGCTCAACCAAGATCGCGGCACCACCATCGTCTTCGTCACCCACGACCCGCGCATGAGCACCTTCGCCCACCGCGTCATCAACATGCGCGATGGGAAGCTGGCGGAGGAAGAGCTGCGGCTGGCGGCTGGCAGCTAGCCGCTGGCAGCCAGCCGCCATCAGCCATCAGCCAGCAACCTCCTTATGGGCCTCAAATACGTAATCAACTCCATGAAGCGGCGCAAGCTGCGCACGTTCATCATTGCGATGGCGTTGACGATCGGCGTGGCATTGGTCGGCGCGTTGCTGGCGCTGGTGGATACGCAACGGCAGTTCAGTTTGCAGGCCATCGGCGCGCAAACCGGCGGCTACGACCTCAGCATCACCCAGAGCGACACGGCATCGTCGCCATTCTTCGAGGTTGCGCCGGTGGAACAACTGGCCCGCGAGGTGTATCCGCAGATTGCGCAGTTGCACCCGCGCATCCAGGCCAACGCCGAGGCGCGCAAAGCCGGTGCGCTGGAGAGCCAGGGCATCACCTTTGTCGCCATCGACCCGGATCAGGATACGCTGGTGAAGCCGGCCAATCCAGATGCGGGCGGCTTCAACTTCAACATGGGCCCGCGCCGGCAACGGCTGGGGCCGGGCATGGGACGCGCCGGCGAGGGCGATACGGGCTCCTATCCACCCGGACCGGGCCAGGTGTTTTTGGACATCGGCATTGCGGCTGGGTTGAATGTGGGTGTGGGCGACGAGATCACGCTGGCGTATGTCCGGCCGATTGCGCGCGATCCAGGCAAGCCCGCCATTACCGGCACGCGCCGCATCGAGACCCGCTTCATCGTCGCCGGCATTGGTGTGCTCAGCGGCCTCAGCAACGATGTGCAAAATCCCGTGATCATGCGGTTGGCCGACGCGCAGGCATGGCTGAGCGCGCCAGACCAAACCGAGCGCATGTTGCTGGTGTGGCAGTCCAACTCGAACACGAATAGCAGCGATGCGCGCCTGGCCGTGACCGCGGCCCGCGATGTAGGCGAACGCGTGCGCGATGAGCTGCAACAAAAATTGGGGCCGGACTTTACCGTGACGCTGCCGAAATACAGCACGCTCGAAGCCACCTCGCAGGGGTTTGCGTTTGCGCAAACATTTATCACTTTGTATGGCCTGCTGAGTATGGGCATTGTCGGCCTGATGGTGAACGCGTTGATGACGACGACGGTGGCCGAGCAGAAGTTCGATCTGGCCGTGCTGCGTGTGCTCGGCTCGCCGCGCCGGCGCTTGTATGAAGCCGTGATCATCGAGGTCATTTTGCTGGGCATCGTCGGCCTGATCCTGGGCCTGATTCTGGGCCGGGCCATCAACGACTACGTGATGGTGCCGATTTTGCTGGCCAACCTGGATCTGCCCTCCGGCGTGCGCGCGGCCTGGACCCTGGAAACCGCGCTGATTCCAACCGGCATCACGATTGTGGTGCTGGCGCTGGCCACCATCAGCCCGGCCCGCACGGCTGCGGCCACCAAGGTGATGGTGGTGCTGAACCCGGCCGCGGCCGACCAACCCACCCTGGAAGACCTGGCCAAGTTGCGCGAGCGGCGGGCCGACACCGGTTTGTTGCTGGCCGGTATCGTCATGCTCGCGTTCAGCTCCATCGTGCTGATTGTGTTGCCGACCGTGTTTCTGGCCGGTAATTTAAGCGGCCAGGTGACCGTGATTTTTGGCTCGCTGTTGCTGATGGTGATCGGCATCTCGCTGCTGTTCTACTTCTTCACCACGCCGACCGAGCGCGTGCTGGTGGCGCTGTATAACCTGATCAACCCCAAGGCCGCCTACTTTGCGGGCCGGTATGCTCTGCGCGGCAAAGGCCGCAACGCGCTCATCTCGCTGATGGTGGTGATGAGCGGGGTGTTGCCGTGTCTGCTGGCGACCCAACTGGCGCTGCAGGATGCCAACCTCGAAACCGACACCCGCTTCCAAAACGGCGCGCCTTTGATCGCCCAACGCCGCACGTTTTTTGCCGGCACCCAAGTCTTCCGGCGCGCCAGC
>JBBQST010000050.1:0-14418 GCA_038213625.1 Thermoflexales bacterium | reverse complement strand
CACGGCTTCCGAGCCGCTCCGTCTCAGCGCCCACTCTCATCGACATTCAAAATGCCGATGTGGCACTGGACGAGGGCGCGAAGGTGGTGCTGCACAATGTGACGTGGCGGATGAGTGCGGGCGAGAACTGGATGATTTTGGGCGACAACGGCGTGGGCAAGAGCACGTTGCTCAAGCTGATTCTGGGGGAGTTGTGGCCGTCATTTGGCGGCGTGCCTGCTGGCAGCATCGAACGCTTCGGCCGCAAGGATTTTCGGAATGTGTGGGAGATCAAGAAACAGATTGGGTATGTGTCGGCCGATTTTCAAACGCGCTACTACGTGGACTTGCCAGCCGAGAAAGTGATTGCGTCGGGATTCTTCGCCAGCGTGGGCTGGCTGCAACCGACGACAAAAGCGCAGGATCGGCGGGTGCAGCAGGTGATCGAGCAATTTGGGCTGGAGCCGCTGGCCAGGCGCAGCATTTTGGAGATGAGCTATGGCCAGGCGCGCAAAGTGTTGGCGGCGCGGGCCGTGGTCAACAAGCCCAAGCTGGTCATTCTGGACGAGGTGTTCGATGGGCTCGATGCGCAGTTTCGCCAGACTTTGGGAGAGATGTTTGAGGGCATTGCGGCACAAGGAACAGGCTTAATTTTGGTGAGCCATCATGACAACGACCTGTTGCCGTGCATCACCCATCGCATGAAGATTGAACACGGCCGGATCGTGAGTCAGGAAGTTCGCGTGTAACTCACGCAATATGAATTAGACGTTATCGGGAATAACTTATTAGGTTGTCGTAGGGGCGAAGCATTCGCTGCCAAAGCCTATGTTTGCTGTGGTTTTGTAGGCGAATGCTTCGCCCTTACCTTAGCAAATCTTTATTCCCGATAACGTCTATTGGGAATAGCGAGCATCATTTTTAGAAGAACTTTTAGAGAAACACGGAGGTAAAACATGATTACATCTAAACGCACCATTAAACTTTCATCGAAATTGACCCGCAGCTTTAGCTTCGGGCTGGCGGGAATGACCGCCCTCGGTGGCCTGTGGTTTTCGAGTATTCCAGTGGCCATGTCGGCCACCACTGCACCCCCAGCAGCGGGAACAGCGACGCCGAAGGCACCCAAGCCCACGGCCACCCCCAAACGCGACAAGGCCGCCTGGCGCAAGGAAGCCGATACGCTGTTTGAAGACAAGGCCTATCGCGAGGCCGTGAATGCCTACACCCAGGCCATCAAACTGGGCGACAAGACCGACGGCGCGTATGCCGGGCGCGGCGAGGCCTACATCAAGCTGGGTCAGAATGCATTGGCCGTCGAGGATCTGGATCTGGCCATTGAAGCCAATGACAGCGATCCGCACTATTTTGTGCTGCGCGGCCGGGCCTATGGCAAGCTGGGCGAGCGCGACAAGGCATTCGAGGATTTCGATGCCGCGCTGGCGCTGGATTCTGAATATGCCGCCGCCTATATCGAGCGCGGCGATGTGTTCTATGACGCCGACGAATATGACGAGGCGATTGAGAACTACAACAAAGCGCTTGAGATCAACCCGGAGTCGGCCACGGCTTATAACAATCGCGGCAATGCCTATTCCGGCAAGGGTGACGAGAACAAGGCCATTGAGGATTACACCAAGTCGCTGGAACTCAAGTCCGATGACGCCGTGACCCTGGCGAACCGCTGTTGGTCGCACCGCATCCTTGGCGACTACGAACAGGCCCAGGTGGATTGCGACCAGGCGGTTGAGGCCGATGACCGCGAGTATTTCGCCTTCGAAAGCCGGGCTCGCTTGTATTACGCCCAGGATCTATATGAAGACGCGTTGAACGATCTCAACAGCGCCATCGAGCTTCAATCCGAACGGCCCGCGCTCTACAACCTGCGCGGCAATGTCCACTTCTCGCTCGACGCGTACGAGTCAGCTATCGAGGATTACACCTCGGCCATCGAGTATGGCCCCGATAACGCCGTGTATTACGACAACCGCGGCGACACCTACAACCAGATGGGCGAATACGACAAGGCCATTGCCGACCTCGACCAGGCCATTGAATTGGACGCCGAATATGTGCTGGCCTACCGGCATCGTGGCAAGGCGTATTTGAACCAGAAGAATTACGACGCTGCACGGGCAGACTTGGACAAGGCCATCGAACTGGATGGCGAGGACTATGACAACTACATCGGCCGTGGCGATGTGTATTTTGATCAGGAAGACTATCAGGCCGCGATTGACGACTATGGCAAGGCCATTGAAATCGACGCTGACAATTCAACTGGCTGGGCCTACCGGGGTTCGGCCTATTACCAGAACGACAAATACGACAATGCGTTGAAGGATCTGACCAAGGCCATTCAGCTCAGCCCGGAGTGGGCCTATGCCTACAACCAGCGCGGCAATGTCTATTACAGCAAGAAGGACTATAAGCGGTCGATTGCCGACTACACCAAGGCCATCGAGTTTCGCCCGGATTTCGGCCTGTATTACTACAACCGTAGCGACGCCTACAAGGCAGCGGGACAAAAGGCCAAGGCACAAGCCGATCTGGAGAAATCGCAGGCGCTGGGCTACGAGCCGTAGACCGCAACTGACACCAATAGCGCGAATGAGTTCATTCTCCTCCCCCTTGGGGAGGGGTTAGGGGTGGGGATTTGAAAATGGCGCAAAGAAGCCGAAAGATTTCTCCACAGATTCGTCAGCAAGCTGTGCATATGCGGCGCGAACCCACGCCTGCCGAAGGTCGGTTGTGGAAACAACTCCGAGCATATCAACTGAATGGTCTCAAGTTTCGCCGCCAACATCCACTGGGCGGATTCATTGTTGATTTCTGTTGTATTCAACGAGGTCTTGTCGTTGAAATTGATGGCGATGTGCATGCCGGACGTGAGCAACGTGACGAGCAGCGTACTTTGAAGTTGAATGGATTGGGTTATCGAGTGATGCGATTCTCTAATGAAGATGTTAACTTGCGGATGATGAGTGTGCTTGAGGCGATTCTTGTGGCTTGCGGGGACGACCCACCCCCAACCCCTCCCTAGGAGGGAGGAGAGTCGGAGCAGAATTAGTCGGCAACGCCAGCACAGTAAGTTTTTTAAGGAACGAATATGCAAACCTGGAACACGGCTCTCTATGATCAAAATCATGCCTTTGTCTTTCAAATGGCACAAGGGGTGTTGGATCTGCTCGCGCCCAAAGCCGGCGAACGCATTCTCGATCTGGGCAGCGGCACCGGCCATCTGACCCAGCAAATTGCAGATGCTGGCGCAAGCGTGATCGGCCTCGACAGCTCGCCGGAGATGGTAGCGGCCGCGCATCTGGCGCACCCTGATGTGGAATTCGTGCTGGGTGATGCCAGCCAGTTTGCATTCGACATGCCGTTTGATGCCGTGTTTAGTAACGCGACGTTGCACTGGGTGACGCAGGCCGAGGCGGCAGTGACCTGCATCGCAGCAGCGCTCAAACCCGGCGGCCGGTTTGTGGCCGAGTTTGGCGGCAAGGGCAATGTTCAACGCATGGCCGAAGCCACCCGGCGCGCCATCCACACCAGCACGGGCCGCGATGTCCCGCACGCCTGGTTCTTTCCATCCATCGGCGAATACGCGAGCCTGCTGGAGCGACATGGTTTTGAGGTGCGCAGCGCGTGGTTGTTTGATCGCTTGACGCCGCTGGAAGGTGAACACGGCATGAACAACTGGCTGAGCATGTTTGGCGGCGGCTTATTCAGCGGCGTTGCTGAGCAGGATCGACCTGGCATCATTGATGCAGCCGAGCACACCTTGCGCGCAACAAATTACATCGACGAAAAGTGGATGGCCGATTACCGCCGCATTCGAATTGAGGCGTACAAACTATGAACATGAACTTGATTTGCGCATGTGCAAGCATGCACGTGCATACATCGATTTTGGGTATGCTTCGGGGCGCACCCGAAAATATATTTGAATTCTCCTGCGACAGATCGCTCAACTGCCGATTTGTCTAACCGACCAACTGTTAAAAGCAAATCCAAAATCTTTAATGCACACATCGGAGTTTGAGCATTCGACGGATGCTCAAACTCCGATGTGTCACTTAATTCAAAACCTAACATCATGAGTGACCAAAATCGAGTAATTGTTTTTGATACGACGCTGCGCGACGGCGAGCAATCGCCTGGCGCAACCATGAACCTGGCCGAGAAGCTGGAAGTCGCCCGCCAACTGGCGCGGCTGGGCGTCGATATCATCGAAGCCGGGTTCGCCATCGCCAGCCCCGGCGATTTCGAGAGCGTGTCGCGCATCTCGCAAGAGGTCGGCACGCTCGACAACCCGCCCATCATCGCCAGCCTGGCCCGCTCGCAAAAGAAGGACATCGACCAGGCCTGGGGCGCGGTGCAGTGGGCCAAACGGCCGCGCATCCACACCTTTCTGGCCACCAGCGATATTCATCTCCAGCACAAGCTGAAGATGAGCCGCAACGATGCCGTCGAAACTATCGGCGAGATGGTGAGCTATGCCCGCAGCCTGTGCGCCGATGTCGAGTTCAGCCCCGAGGACGCCGGCCGCAGCGACCCCGAGTTCATGTGGCAGGCCTTGAACGTGGCCATCCAGGCCGGCGCGACCACGCTCAATATTCCCGACACTGTGGGCTACTGCACGCCGCAGGAGTACTACAAGATGATCGAGGACATCATCAAGCATGTGCCGGGCATCAAAGAGAAAGGCATCGTCATCAGCACGCACTGCCATGACGATCTGGGTCTGGCCACGGCCAACACCCTGGCCGGCGTGCTGGCCGGCGCGCGCCAGGTCGAGGTCACTATCAACGGCATTGGTGAGCGGGCCGGCAACACCAGCCTGGAAGAAGTTGTGATGGCGCTCAAGACCCGTAACACGGTGTTCCATCTCGACACCAACATCGACGCGACCCAGTTGGTGCGCACCAGCAAGATGGTCAGCGCGCTGACGTCGATGCCGGTGCAGCCCAACAAGGCCATCGTCGGCGTCAATGCCTTTGCCCACGAGGCTGGCATTCATCAGGACGGCATGCTGAAAAATGCATTGACCTACGAGATCATGCGGCCCGAAAGCGTCGGCTGGAACAGCACCAACCTGGTATTGGGCAAGCACAGCGGCCGGCACGCCTTCGCCGATCGGTTGAAGCAGATGGGCTATGAGCTAAGCCGCGAGGATCTGGACAACGCCTTTAAACGCTTCAAAGATCTGAGCGACAAAAAGAAAGTGGTGGCCGACGAAGACCTGGAAGCCCTGATGACGGATCAGTTAGAAACCCAGAACGAGGTGTTCAAGCTGGAGGCGGTTAATGTGTCCACCGGCACCAGCAATATGCCTGTGGCGTGCGTGCGGCTGATGGACGAGGATGGCGAGTCGCACGAGGATGCGGCCATCGGCAACGGCCCGGTGAATGCCGTGTGCAATTGCATCAACCGCATCACCAAGGCCAACGCGAAACTGTCTGAGTTCCACGTGCACGCCGTCACCGCCGGCATCGACGCCATCGCCAATGTCACGATCCGGGTCGAGTTGGAAAATCCCGAAGGCAAGAAGTTTCTGTTCAGCGGCCGCAGTGCCGACACCGACACCCTGGTTGCCAGCGCCAAAGCCTATCTGGCCGCAGTGAACAAGGGGCTGTTGCAACTGAGACGCAAAGAGGCCCTGCTCACTTAGCTCGCGTGAATACGTCTGACTTCTGGACGAAGTCAGACGTATTTCTTTCACCTCACTCGACCACGTTCACGACAATCGGGGCCGAGTCAATCGACTGACCATCGGCCCCTTCGGCCCTGGCTTGCAAGCGATGCTGGCCCACCGACAGCGCCGGCAACGGCAGCGTCCAGCGCCCCACCCGATCCACCGTCGTCTCGCCAATCAGATTGCCCCAGTCATACAAGGTGATCGTGTTGCCAAAATTGGCCGTGCCCGACACGGCCCCCAGCTCATTTTGCTGCAACAACGCCCCACCCGCCGGCGCATAAATCACCGGCAGCGTCGCCAGCTTTGGCGCGTCTGTTGCCACCGCCACCGCTTGTGTCGTTGTCGCGACCGCCGTGGCAATGGGTGCAGGAGCGGCCACATCCACGCTGATGGGACTCGAGCTCACATCGTAGAACAGCTCTTGCGAACGGGCGGTTAGCTGATGCTGACCCGCACTCAGCAACGGCAAGGTCAGGTTCCACGAGCCGTCGGCCCGGGCTGTGGTTGTGCCGACATAGGTTTCACCGGCGTACACATTGACGATGCTGCCGGGCGCGGCCGTACCAGACACGGCCGTGCGGGCACCCGTCAACATGCCTGCCGTCGCTTGCAGCGTCGGCACACGTCCGCCCAGCGACACATTCCGCGCTAGAAACAGGGTCAAACCCACCCCAAGCACCAGCACCAGCTTGAGCAAATCAAGCCCGGGTATCAGGTAGGGCGGTCGGGTTCGCACGGTGGGTTTGGTCATGGTTCAATCCTCACTTGCTGGTGCGCTTGCGGCCTGGGGTTGCCGGCTTGGCCGCGGCCCACTTCTGAGCCTGAGCAATCCAGCCTGCGTAATCGGGCGTCTTGAACCGCTTGGGGGGATTGCAAATCTCGGCCAGTCTGGCGGCATCGGTGTTCATCAACGCTTCGTAGGTGCAAATGCCAGCGTTGAACAGCCGCAACTCAAACACCCGGCCAATGCCGTCAATTGGCTCAAAATCATCCGCCTGCCCTCCGCTCCAGGTTCGCCCCTGCGTTTGGGTGCTCTCGGCCAGACGCAGCGCATCGGCACGAATGGCCTCACCGTTCACTTGCAACACGCGGTTGCCAGCCCGGCCCTCAGCGGGCACATCATCGAGCTTTAAGGCTGTGCGCAACTCGGCATCGCTCAGGTGGGCAACGTCCCAATAGGTACCAATGCCGGAGTCATACAGGCGCTGTTCAAACACCGACCCGATGCCGTCAATCTCACTCAAATCCTGTGGGCATTCGCTCGAGATCGCGGCGATACCGGCCTCTTGCGCACCGGCTTTAAATTGATCAAAGTCACCTTGCAGCGCCAGGAACCGCGTGTTTCCGCCGGCCAGAGCAGCCTCTTCCGTCTGCAAGGTTGTCTTCAACTCGTTGATCTGGGTTTTCAGCGTGCCGATCTCGGTATATGCCGTCACGTCAACCTGGGCGCGCTTGGTGTTGCTTTGCGCATCCCTCACAATTCGTCATCCTTCACTTTCAGACGCGCATTCCACTCCGCCGACAACCGCGCCAGCTCAGCATCCTTGCGGATGAGTTTATTTTCAAGTTCGGCTTTGCGATTCAGCACCGCCTCAAGCTCACCGACCCGCGCAGTCAACGCGGCAATCTCCTCATCTTTGCCATTCATAGCCGCCATTGTCGCGGCAGCGCCCGCGGTCAACGTCGCAACTTCACCGATTTTCGAGCCATGCGCATCGCCCAGCCGAGCCAGTTCCAATTCGCTCACACGTCCTGTCAAGGTCACGATCTCGTCGTCCCTGCCTTTGAGCGCGGCCGAAGCCACAACCGCTCCTGCAACGAAACGGGCAACCTCGCCCACTTTGTTGTCGTGCTCACCAGACAGCGCATCATGTTCATCTTGCAAACTCTGCATGCGCAATGAAGCCTCGGCCAACTCTGCATCCCTGGCCTGTAACCGGGCTTCCAGGTCTGCCTTGAGCTGAAAAGCCTGGTCTTCCTGCGCGGCCAATGCGTGTTCAGCCGAGGCAATTTTGGCTGTCAAAGCCAGGCTTAGTGCTTCAAACTCGACTTGCCTGCCAGCATGTTCAGTCTGGGCCCGATCAAATTGCGTTTGCATCAAGCCGAGCGTGCCGCGGGTGTTGCCATGCTCATCCTCGGCCGTCTTTGAGCGCTGGTCGTAATCGGTTTTGAAAAGCCCAAGTTCCTGCTCTTTAGCGTGCAAGCCAGCCTGAAGCTGATCGCGCTCAGCCGCATGACGCGCTTCGAGCTCGGCATAATCATTTTGCAGCAGCGTGATGCGCGCATTGGCATCATCCAGCTCGGCCGTTCTGGCGTGCAGATGGGTCTGGCCATCCGCGAGCGTGCGGGCCAACTCCACTTCCTTCACCTGGTAACGGCGCGACCAACCGCCCTGCATCGCGTCGAAGCGGGCCTGCCAGTCGGCTTTGATCTGGGCAATCTCGGCCAGTCTGGCATCATGCTCGCCCTTGAGCTGGACATATTCACTGCGCAGGCCAGCCACCTGCGTGTGCAACCCGCTCAACTCGTGGGTGCGCGCCGTCAAATCAGTTTCAAGTTTCGATTTGGCTTGCAGCGCATCATCAAGTTCAGCGCGAACATCCTGAAAAATAGTGCCCGTGCGGGCCAGCTCTACTTCCTTGTGGGCGGCTTGCACCTCGGTCTCCAGATCATAGCTGCGCTTAAAGCTCTCGGCATACGGCCGGCGCCACCAGATCCATTCGAGCAACCAACCCAACAAAAACCCCGCCAGACCAAAGCCAGCCCAGATGAGAAACGAATACCAGGGCAATCCAAAAATCATGGTCTTCTCCTTTCCCGTATCTCTTTTCATACGAATCAATGCAAATGATGAGGTTCAAACGCGTGATTGGACACGGCCAAGCCCCTGAGACGCAAAACACATGCACCCGACCTGGAAATCATGGAAGCGCACAATGTAGAGGAGATTGAACAGCGCCCTGAAGCCGACCGCAAGTGACAGGCAATATTTTGCGGCCAAGCCAACGCCCACGCAAGAGGCATTTGCCCACAAGCACCAAGGAGTTTTGGAAAGCGCGTGAATCCAGTGCGTGTGTGGTCTTGGAGCCAGTGATCAGCGCGCTTCATCGGCCAATGCCGTAAAATGTTGCTCTGGAGTATGACTATGGCGAAGCCGCAAAATTCGACCCCGCTAACTTTATTTGAGAAGATTTGGAACGCCCATGTGGTGGCGCAAGAGCCGGAAAGCCCGGCTGTTTTGTATATTGATCTGCACCTGGTGCATGAAGTGACCTCGCCGCAGGCCTTCGAGGGGCTTCGCAAGCGCGGCATCGCCGTGCGCCGGCCCGATCGCACTTTCGCGACCATGGACCACGGCATCCCGACCCATGACCGCAGCCTGCCGATTGTGGATGAATTGGCCGCCAAGCAAATTGCGCAGCTTGAGACCAACTGCGAGCAATTTGATATTGCGCTCTACGGCATCCATCAAAATCAGGACAAGCAAGGCATCGTCCACATCATCGGCCCCGAGCTCGGCCTGACCCAGCCCGGCATGACCATCGTGTGCGGCGACAGCCACACCAGCACCCACGGCGCATTCGGCGCGCTGGCCTTCGGCATCGGCACCAGCGAAGTGGAGATGGTGCTCTCGACTCAATGTCTCTTGCAGCGCAAGCCCAAGACGGCCAAAGTCGAAGTGACCGGCAAGCTGCAATCCGGCGTGGGGGCCAAGGACATCATCCTCGGCATCATCGCCAAATATGGCATCGGCGGCGGCACCGGCTATGTGTTCGAGTACACCGGCGAGGCCATCACGGCCCTGTCGATGGAAGAGCGCATGACCATCTGCAACATGAGCATTGAGGGCGGCGCGCGGGCCGGCATGATTGCGCCCGACGAAAAGACCTTCGAGTGGGTGGCCGGCCGCGAGTTCGCGCCCAAGGGCGAGGACTGGGAGAAGAAGCTGGCCTACTGGAAAACGTTGCCGACCGATGAAGGCGCGACCTACGATGCCACTTTTAGTATTGATGCCAACACGGTGGAGCCGATGATTACCTACGGCACCAACCCCGGCATGGGCATGCACATCACGGATAACGTGCCCGACCCAGCCCAAATTGCTGACCCGAGCCACCGCAGCATGTTGACCAAGGCACTGGCGTATATGGACCTGCAACCCGGCCAGCCTCTGCTGGGCAAGGCCGTCGATGTCGTGTTCATCGGCAGCTGCACCAACAGCCGCATCAGCGATCTGCGCCTGGCCGCCAACATGCTCAAGGGCCGCAAAGTCTCGAAGAATGTGCGGGTGATGATTGTGCCCGGCTCGGCCCAGGTGAAGAAGCAAGCCGAGCGCGAAGGCCTGGACGTGATCTTCCTGGAAGCCGGTGCCGAGTGGCGCGAGCCTGGCTGCTCACTCTGTATCGCCATGAACGGCGATCAACTGGCTCCGGGCCAATACGCCGTCAGCACCAGCAACCGCAACTTCGAGGGCCGGCAGGGCAAAGGCGGCCGCACGTTTCTGGCCAGCCCGATTACTGCGGCGGCAACGGCGCTCATGGGTGTCATCGCCGATCCACGCACCGTGTTCGCGCAGGAGAGCGCTCACTAATGGCTGGTTGCTGGTAGTTAGTGTCACCAGCAACCAGCCACTAACCCACTTCAACATGGCCCAATTCAACCAACTCACCAGCAAAGTTGCTCCGATGCCGAACGAGAACATCGACACGGACCAGATCATCCCGGCCCGCTTCCTCAAAGTCACGGACAAAGTCGGCCTGGGCGACAACCTGTTTGCCGACTGGCGCTACGACGGCAACGGCACGCCCAAGCCCGACTTCATTCTCAATAACCCGGAGATGAAACGCCGCGCCATTTTGCTGGCCGGCGACAACTTCGGCTGCGGCAGCTCGCGCGAGCATGCGCCGTGGGCACTGACCGGCTACGGCTTTCGCGCCGTCATCAGCACCAGCTTCGCCGATATCTTCAGGAATAACTCGCTCAAGAATGGCCTGTTGCCGATCATCGTCGACAAGGAGACTCATGCCCAGTTGTTCAGCCTCGCTGAGGAGGACCCCAACATGTCGCTGTCGGTCGATCTGGCCAGCCAGACGCTGTTGCTACCCGACGGCCGCCAGGTCAACTTCCCCATCGACGGCTTCAGCAAGGCCTGCCTGCTCAATGGCGTCGACGAGATCGGCTATGTGTTGAACATGGACGAGAAGATCAAGGCGTTTGAAGCGGCCCAGGCCTAAAGCGTTGTAATGGAGAAGGGATCAGAGACGGAGGACGACGGACGGACGACGGTTCAGATGCCGTCGTCCGTCCCGGCGTCCGCGCCGCGCCGTCTCCCGTCTCCGCTCCGCGATCGTGCTCGCAAAGTCGGCCTCGTCAAGTTCATCATCAGCGCGCTATTCTTCGGCGTGGTGCTGGTGAACCTGCGCCACCCGGCCACTCTTATTGTGAGCGTGTTGGATCTGGCGCTGGTGCCGGTGTTTGTGTGGCTGGCACCCCGCCGGCCCAATCTGGCAGCCTATGGCATGGTGCTGTCCACGGCGCTGTTGCTGACGCCGCGCCAGTTTGTGCAGGGTTACGTCAACGGCATCAACTGGCCCATCTACATTGTGGTGCCACTCATTGGCGGCTATCTGTTGATGACACGGCGTGGGCTGATCATCAGCGCCATCCTGACTGGTATCGTCGCGCTGCCGGCCATGCTGATTGCCGCGCTCACATTGCCGCCGGGCATGACCCGCGCCGACACGCTCACACTGCTGGTGTTTGTGGCCAGCCTGGTGATTGGGTGCGCGATCATCGTCGGCGACATGCTCAACACCCAAACCCCTTCGAGTTAAGGAATCTTCCATCCCATCTATGCCTGCCGCTGTGCCGCTTGCGGCGAGACCTTCGACAAGATCATTCGCTCCATGAATGGGCCTGCGCCGCGCGTGATTTGCCCGACCTGCAACAGTCGCAAGGTGAAGAAGCTGATCTCGGCCCCACGCGTCATCGGTGGAGACTTTGGCGAGAGCCGTGTCGCCGAGGAAGCGGCCGCGGAAGCCTCTACGCACACCGGGTTGTTCGGCCGCAAGGAGCTGAACGACGTGACGCGCAAGCGCAAGAAGAACGGGTTGGCGGGGTAATCGTGTTCACATGTCTGACACACTTACCCCTCAATCGCCCGGCCCTTCCACATCACCCCGCGCTTCGAGGCGACCCGCAGCACGCCCAGGCCCGTGATCGACATATGGGCCAACACACTGAGTGGCGCGAGCAACGCCAGTCCGAGCGAGCGTGATACGGACAGACGAAACAATTGCCGATACCACCTCACCCAATACGCCAACGAGAGTGCGTAGCCGAGGCCGCTGACCACCAACGCCATGCTGCTCAATGTGCTCAGCCAGCCCAACCACATTCCAAACAGTACCAGCGCCAGCGAGCACACCGGCACCACCGACAGCAGCGCGTTCGAGAACATGCCCCAGTAGGCGCGCCAACCACTGAGGCGTTGGCCGGCGTGAGCGTGTTTAGCCAACCCTTGCCGCACCTGCGCGAAGTTCTGATACATCCGCACGGCGATGTCATCCAGCCCCACCACCACGGCCAGCCGATAGCCCGCCCGGCGCATCACCTGGGCAAACTCCACATCCTCCAACACTTTGTTGCGCACGGCACCGTGGCCGCCCACCGCGCGATAGGCCTCGGCGCGAAACATGAGGCACTGACCCACCGCCAATGCGGACCGCGCCGGCATAGTGGGATTCCAATGCTTGATGGCTGGAAACACCGTGAAAGCCAGCCGCCAGAAGATCGGCAAAATCAGTTGCTCGGAGATCGAGCCCAGTTGGTTCAGGGGAAACACCGACAACACATCCAACTGGTGTTGCCGGGCCGTGGCCAGCATGTTGGCGACCAGGTTGGGGCCGGCCTGGGTGTCGGCATCGAGGAATAACAGCCACTGACCGGCCGCAAACTCGCTGCCGTGCTGGCAGGCGTTGCACTTGCCGATCCAACCCGGCGGAAGGGGCCGGCCCTGCACCACACACATCTGCGGGTAGCGCGCCGCATATTCGCCCAGAATGTGTGGGGTGGCATCGGTCGAGCCGTCATCGACCACGATCACCTCGATGTTAGAGGCATTGGAGGCCGTTTGCCGCAGTGCGCCATCAAGGCAACGCGCGATGGAGGCTTCCTCGTTGCGGGCGGGAATGATGATCGAGACCCGCTGTGGGGGGACTGACTCTGTGGCCCCAGGTGCAGCGCGCAAGGTCGGCAGATGCCGCAGCCAGCGCCAGTCCACCAGCAGCAGGATGCCGACTGCAGCCGTGACGGCACTTGCGATCAGCAACACTACCCAGGCCATGATTCAGCCCTGCCCTGCGAACATGCGACGGGCCGCAGGGTCGAACACCCACTAGTAAACCCATAAAACAAACGTATAATAGTTAAATCTCCACGAAGAGTGCTGGCTGGTTTCGAACGACACAATTTTGTGAACACGTCTGTGAACACGCAAATTGTTGTCACATCAAACACAAAATGATGCGTCTCGAAATATGCCACACGATTCACTGCAAACGGCCCTTACTAGAAACGTCAGACACAGGCCGGGCGCGCGCACACTAAAAAAGCTAATTGTTTCAATCAGCTAACATCCTTATACACACTATATACACACTATGAGTTCAACTACCAAGAGCCTTCGCGTTTTGATCGCCGACGACGAGTCCATCATCCGCATGGGCCTGCGCACCATTTTGACCGAGCTGGGCCACACTGTTTTTAGCGCCGCCGACGGCATCGAAGCAGTATCACTGGCCGCGCGCGAGCAGCCCGACATTGCGCTGCTGGACATTCGCATGCCGTTTCGAGATGGGTTGGATGCCGCCCAGGAAATTCTCAAGAACCGCGCCATTCCGATCTTGATTCTCACGGCGTTTAATGAAAGCGCTCTACTCGACCGCGCCACAGCCCTGCCTGTGCAAGGCTATCTGGTGAAGCCGGTCAAGCGCGATGACCTGGTGGCGCAAATGCGGGTGGCCATCGCCCAATTCAGCCAGCAGCGCCAATTGACCGAACAGGTCGGCGAGTTGGAAGAGAAACTCACCGCCCGCAAACTCATCGAGCGCGCCAAGGGAGTGTTGATGAAGGGTGGCCAGGGCGAGGAAGAGGCCTACCACAGCATCCAAATGGCAGCCCGCTCGCGCCGCACCACCATGAGCAAAGTCGCCCAGGAAGTGATCGACAAGGGCAAGCTCTAGGGGAGATGAGGAGACGTCATAAGTCAGATATCAGAAGTCCGACTCTGCAATCTGACCTCTGATATCTGAAGTCTCCTCATCTCTCCTCCAACGTGGCTATCACGCGAGCCATATCTTCTGGGATGGACGCGTATAGTTTGATAGCCTTCCGAGACGAGGGCTGTTCAAATTTCAGTTCGCTGGCGTGCAGCATATGCCGCGGTGCCAGTATCCGGCTCAGCGCATCTCTCCGCGTCGCGCCGTAGAGTTCATCACCCACCACCGGGAATCCCATCGAGGCCAGATGCACGCGAATTTGGTGCGTGCGGCCGGTCTCGGGGTGAATGCGCAGGAGTGAATACACAGAAGAAGGGGGAAGGGGGAATGGGGAAAGGGAAGACGGTGCCGCGTCTCCTTCCCCCATACCCCCTACCCCATACCCACACGTGTAAAAATGCAGCCCCGCCAATTACGTGACACGCTCACCGCCACCCGTCACCACCCCCAAGCGCGGCCCGG